>JAAUTJ010000264.1 GCA_012031475.1 Leptolyngbyaceae cyanobacterium SM1_3_5
GGGAATATTGAGATCTTGCACCTGTGTCATGAAGCGCCCTGAAATCAATTTCGGGCTAACAGCGAAAGTCAGTTAAAACTGACTGAAAGCCAAACTGCACAAGGGTTGCAACCCGTTTTGGGGTTTTGCCTCTTAGCCCGAATTTTAATTCAGGGCGTTGTTGCGACTGGTGCAAGATCTCAGAATACGTGGATCTTGAGGCGTTTGGCGAATTACTGCGATCGCAGCAATGCATTCCTCTACCACATTAGATTTCTTGCATGAATCGAATTTTGCTCCTTGAAATTGCCAAAATTGAGCCTCAAAGTTCCCCATTCATGGGGGATCTAGGGGCGTTTTAGGATTTGTGCAAGGGGTCTATTGAATCGTTCCGTTGAATGAATCGTTCCGTTGAACGGCGCGATCTTCAAGCTCAGCATCGGCAATCCAAGCAGGCACAAATCAGATCAAGAATCAGATCGATTAATTTCTTCCTTCAAGGAATTGAAATTAAGCAGAAAATTCCGCTCAAATCACAACCGCAAGACGTTAATATCCGATATTGTTGCTCGTCGATCGCTCCAGGAACGCTTCATGAAAGTTTGGCTTGCTACCGTTATCGTCCTTTTTGGCGTTGTCGAACTTTTTCAGTGGGTGAGCGACTCCAGTTGGCTCCAGCGGCTCGCCCTGTTGCCCACGCCCGTTTTGGTTGCTGCCGGATTGGGGCTGCGATCGCCTCCAACGCCAAAAAGCACCTGCCCTGGCAGGCTTGGCCGTCCGTCTCCGATGTTCCGCTCCAGCCAGCAGAATTGCAGCCGACGCGATCGACCGCTGGTAGTCGGCAGGCTGAAAAGTCCTCGCAGGCTGAAAAGTCATAGAGAGGCGATCGAGACAGGTTACGAACGAAGCAAGTTACGAAAGATGTTTAAGCGCAAAGAATATTAAATTTACTTATGCAAAAAATTACAGGTCTTTTGCTTCAAATCTACCCAAAAGCATAATTTTTTCTTGCCTTTTCGCCTTAAAACTAAGTGAACCGAGGCGGACAAAGCGTGAATGATTGCAGGCAAATGGGATCACAGTTTTGCTGAGGAAGTTTTCGTCTTTCCGGCTTCTTTTTCGCAACAGAGATTGTGGTTTATTGAACAGCTTGTTCCCGAAGCAGCGCTCTACACGATTCCGCTGGTTTTTCAGCTAAGCGGTTTCCTCGATCGAGCGATTCTTGAAGCCAGCCTTCAGGCGCTCGTCACACGGCACGAAAGCTTACGAACCACGTTTGAATTTGTCGATGGACAGTTGATGCAGGCGATCGCTGCTCATCAACAAATTTCACTGCCGCTGATTGATTTACAAACGCTGCCTGTCGCAACTCGCAAATCGATCGCGCTAACAGAAATTCGGCAGGCGATCGAGCAGCCGTTTGATCTGCATCAGGGGCCATTGTTGCGAGTCAAGCTGTGGCAAATTGCCGCTCAAGAACATCTGTTACTCATTCTGCTGCATCACATTATTTTCGATGAATGGTCGAGCGGCATTTTGATTCGAGAATTAGGAGCGGTTTATGGTGCGATCGCCAATCAACAATCTGTTTCACTGCCTGAATTACCGATTCAATATGCCGACTTTGCTCACTGGCAGCGCGAATGGCTCCAGGGTGAAGTTCTAGCAACGCAGCTTGCCTATTGGCGACAGCAACTCAAAGATATTTCGACGCTCAATCTACCTGCGGCGGCTCCGCGTCAAGCCACACAAAGCTATCAGGGCGCAATTCAATTCTTGGAATTGCCGCAATCTTTACTTGATGCGATCGAAGCCCTCAGCCAGCAGGCAGGCGTCACGTTATTTATGACGCTGCTGGCTGCTTTTCAAACACTTTTGCATCGCTACAGTGGGCAAACTGATATTGCCATTGGTTCACCGATCGCCAATCGTCACCGCAGCGAACTCGAAGGCTTAATCGGCTTTTTGGTGAATAGTTTGGTGCTGCGATCGAATCTCGAAGGCGACCCAACTTTTTGGGAACTGCTCGATCGCGTCCGTGAAGTGACGATCGCGGCTTATGCCCACCAAGATTTGCCGTTTGAGAAGCTAGTTGAAGAACTTCAGCCTGTTCGCAACCTAAGCCAAAATCCGCTGTTTCAAGTCGTATTCGCGCTGCAAAATACCCCGATCGAGCAGCTAGAATTTCCCAATCTAACGCTAAGTTCGATCGAGTTTGAAACCAAAACCACTCGATTTGATTTGGAACTTTACGTCTGGAAATGCACTGATAACTTTAGAAGTTTGTGGGGCACAGGTTGGCAGCAAACGGACGGCTTGCGCGGCGTGATTGTCTACAACACTGATTTGTTTGAAGCGGACGCGATCGCCGCTCTTCGACAGCATTTTCAAACGCTGCTAGAGGGCATTGTCGCAAATCCAAATCAGCCTTTATCAGCGCTGCCGCTCCTCACCAATTCAGAACAGCGATCGCGAATCAACGGCTGGAAAAACACGCAGTCTTACTATTCGGAGAAATGCATTCATCAGCAGTTTGAAGCGCAAGCTGAGCAGCAGCAAGACGCTATCGCCCTGCAATTTTCCGATCGAAAGTTTACGTATCGATCGCTCAATCAGGGCAGCAATCAGCTTGCTCACTATTTGAAAAAGCTGGGTGTTTGTGCAGAAATGCCAGTCGGAATTTGCTTGCAGGATGCCGAAGCGATCGCGGCAATGCTGGCCGTCCTGAAAGCAGGTGGCGCTTACGTTCCGCTCGATGCTAGCTATCCGATCGATCGCCTGCATTTTATGCTGAAGGATGCCAATATTTCGATCGTTTTGACTCAAAAGCAGTGGGCAGACGCGCTCAGAATGGATGGCGTCAGCGTGATTTGTTTGGAGCAGGAATGGGGCGCGATCGCCCAAGAATCCGAAGCCAACTTATCACTCGATTGCAAACCCGATCAGCTTGCGTATGTCATGTACACTTCTGGCTCAACGGGTGCGGCCAAAGGCGTGATGATTCCGCATCGAGCCGTAATGCGATTAGTTTGCGAGACAAACTATGTGCAGATTGAATCGGGCGATCGAATCGCTCAAATTGCAAATCTTGCCTTTGATGCGGCTACGTTTGAAGTTTGGGGCGCTTTATTGAACGGCGCAATGCTGATTGGCATCGATCGAGACACAACGCTTTCACCTGTTGATTTTGCAGCTACAATTCAACACCAAAGCATCAGCATTTTGTTTCTGACAACGGCTTTGCTCAACCAAACCGCGAGTCAAGTTCCCGATGCGTTTCGATCGCTCAAAACTTTACTGTTCGGTGGCGAACTAGCAAATGTCGATCGAGTGCGATCGATTCTTCAGCACGGTAAGCCTCAGCGATTGATTCACGTTTATGGTCCTACTGAAAATACAACTTTTTCGACCTGGTATGAGGTGCAAAACATTTCAGAAAATGCTACGACGATCGCGATTGGGCAAGCCATTTCCAATACGCAAGTTTATGTTTTAGATGCAAATTTGAATCCGGTTCCTCCTGGTGCAGTGGGTGAAATTTACCTAGGTGGGGATGGATTGGCGATCGGCTATCTCAACCGTCCAGAGTTGACGGTGGAAAAATTTGTTTCCAGTCCGTTTGATAATTCGCGGCTGTATAAAACGGGCGATCGCGCCTTTTTATCACGTTGATGATTATCACATTGATGGTAATTTGGAGTTTTTGGGGCGAACTGATGCTCAGGTAAAAATTCGCGGCTTTCGGATTGAACTCGGAGAAATTGAAGCAGTTTTGGCGCAGCATCCACAGATACAAACGGCGATCGTCACGGTGCGAGAAATCGAAAGCGATCGACAACTAATTGCTTATTTTGTGTCAAATGCTGCACCACCAAGCGATCGAGAACTGCGCGATTTTCTGAAAGTTAAGCTGCCTGTTTATATGCTGCCTGCTGTTTTTATTGCACTGGATACTTTGCGCTGACGGTCAACGGCAAAGCGATCAGCGATCGCTTCCTGCGCCTTCGATCGCTCCGCTGGAAGCCGTTCAAACTGCACCACAAACAACGCTTGAAAAGTCGATCGCGCAAATTTGGACGCAGCTTTTGGGGCGGGAGGTGGGCATTCACGACAACTTTTTTTGAACGGGGCGGACATTCGCTGCTGGCAACGCAGCTAGTGTCGCGGATTCGCGATCGATTTCAGGTTGAACTGCCACTCCGCAGCATTTTTGCAGCCCCGACGATCGCCCAGCTTGCGAGTCAAATTGAAGCGGTGGGGGCGGTGCAAACTTCGCCAATGAAAATCGATCGCGCCGAGTGGCCGGAACAAACTCGCCGGGAGGAAATGGAACTGTGATGAGCATTGCGGAATTTTTGGTGGAGCTACATCGGCTGGATGTGCAGGTGTCGATCGAGGGCGATCGCCTGCGCTGTTCGGCTCCAGAGGGAACGCTGACGGCAGAATTGCAGCAGCAGTTGCGCGATCGCAAAAGTGAACTGCTCGCCTTTTTGCAAGAGGTTCGATCGTGCTCAGCCGAGTCGATTTCGCCCGCTGTGCCCAAGCCGCTGTATCCGCTCTCGTTCGCTCAGCAGCGCTTGTGGTTTCTCTATCAGCTTGCGCCGGACAATCCGTTTTACAACGTGCCTGCGGCAATTTGGCTGCGCGGCGCGATCAATGCCTTGGCACTGGAGCGATCGTTTGATGCGATCGTGCGGCGACATACGGCGTTGCGGACGCGCTTTGCTGTGATCGACGGACAGCCGATGCAGCAAATTCTCTTGGAAATGCCGATCGCGCTGTCTCTACTGGATTTGCGATCGATTCCGCTGACCGAACGAGCAGCGGTTGCCCAGCAGTTTGCCGCTCAAGAGGCGGGGCGATCGTTTCGCTTGGGCGATCAGCCGCTGGTGCGCGTCACGCTGCTGCAATTCGATTCGGCTGAGGCCATGCTGCTGCTGACGATGCATCACATTGTTGCGGATGGCTGGTCGTTGGGCGTGTTGATGCGCGAACTGGGAATCGCTTACGCGGCGACTGTCGAGGGTCGATCGCCCGATCTGCCGCTGCTGCCGATTCAATACACAGACTTCAGCGAGTGGCAGCGGCATCGACTGCAAGGCGACTTTTTGGAAAGTCAGCTCGCCTATTGGCGATCGCAACTGCAAGATTTGCCGACGCTCGCCTTGCCGATCGATCGGCCTCGTCCCGCCGTTCAGTCTTACCGGGGGGCAACCGTGCCGCTGCACTATGCGCCCGAAATTGCGGACGGTTTAACGAATTTGAGTCAGCAAGCAGGCGCATCGCTATTTATGACGCTGCTGGCCGCCTTTGCCGTCCTGCTGCATCGCTACACCGAACAGACGGACATTGCGATCGGGTCGCCCATTGCCAACCGCGATCGATCGGAACTCGAAGGCTTGATCGGCTTTTTTGTGAATAGTTTGGTGTTGCGCGTTGATCTCACAGGAAATCCGACGTTTCGCGAACTGCTCGATCGCGTCCGGGATGTGGCGATCGCCGCCTACGCCCATCAAGAATTGCCGTTTGAGAAGCTGGTGGAGGAGCTTGATCCCGATCGCGATCTGAGTCGAAATCCGCTGTTTCAGGTCGCCTTTGCTCTGCAAAATGCGCCGATGCAGCCGCTCAACCTGCCAAACGTGACGCTGGAACCCGCACCGCTGCAAGCTCAAACGACGCGATTTGATCTGGAAGTTCACCTGTGGGAGCCGTTGCACGGTCTGCATAGCCTGTGGCAGGCGGAGGCGGGCTTGAGCGGATTCATTTCCTACAGTACCGATTTGTTCGATCGCGCCACGATCGATCGCCTGCATCGCCCACTTCCAAATAGCTCCTCGCTGGCATCGTTGCCGATCCCGACGCGCCGCTGTCCGATCTGCCGATTTTGACGTTGGCCGAGCAGCAGCAGATCGCAGCGTGGAACCAAACCGCAACCGACTCGATTGATCCCCTTTTCACGAAATTTTGAGCAACACGCGCAGCAGACTCCCGATGCAGTCGCGATCGTCACCGAGTCCGCCACGCTCACCTATGCCGAACTGAATCAGCAAGCCGATCGACTGGCGCAAATCCTGCGGCAAACAGGCGTCCAGCCAGATTTTTGGTCGGCCTCTGCGTCGATCGATCGGTGGAAATGGCGATCGGCATTCTTGGCATTCTCAAGGCGGGCGGTGCGTATGTGCCGCTTGATCCCAGCTATCCAATCGATCGACTGGCGTTCATGCTCACCGATACCCAGGTGAAAATTCTGCTGACGCAATCGGCGCTGGTGGACAAGTTGCCGCCTTGTGAAGCTGAGATTTTCTGTCTCGATCGCCCGCTGCCTGAAGCGATCCCCACAGCGCGATCGATCCCCACGCCCGACCATCTCGCCTACGTGATCTACACTTCCGGCTCGACCGGGGTTCCCAAAGGCGTCCTGATTACGCAGCGCGGTTTGAGCAACGTGGTGACGGCGCAGCGATCGTTTGGGGCGAATCGATCGAGCCGGATTTTGCAGTTCAGTTCGCTCAGCTTTGATGCTTCCGTCTTCGAGATCGCGCTGGCTTGGGGATCAGGCGGCACACTTTACATTCCGCCCAAAGCGGCACAACTGCCGGGGATCGCCTTCACCCAGTTTTTGCAGCAGCAGGCGATTACACACGCCCTGATCACGCCTGCCGTCCTCAATGTTTTGCCTGCTGCTGACCTGCCCGCCCTGCAAACGCTGATCACCGGAGGCGAAATGGGTTCGCAGTCCGTCATCGATCGCTGGTCAGTCAATCGCCGCTTCTTCAACGCCTATGCCCACGAGGCGACAACTTGGGCAACAATGGCCGAACTGCATCCG
>JAAUTJ010000008.1 GCA_012031475.1 Leptolyngbyaceae cyanobacterium SM1_3_5
AGTTATGCATGGCAGTCTCAGTCTGTGTTGCATCAGACTCAACAGGAATTAGAGAGATCTCAGTCTGTGTTGCATCAGACTCAAGCAGAATTGGGGCAGTCTCAGTCTCAGTTGCATCAGACTCAGACCCAATTGCATCAAAATCAACAAGAGTTGGAGCGATATCAGGTACAACTGCATCAAATACAAGAGGAATTGAAGCGAGCGCAATTTAAGCAAACTCTAATCGATCGAACAACTGAACCAAGTCAGATGCAAT
The DNA here is from genome assembly GCA_012031475.1 of Leptolyngbyaceae cyanobacterium SM1_3_5. Taxonomy (GTDB): domain Bacteria; phylum Cyanobacteriota; class Cyanobacteriia; order Elainellales; family Elainellaceae; genus JAAUTJ01. The sequence continues at coordinate 260 of JAAUTJ010000008.1, forward strand.
ATATGCTCTTAATTGGTGAAGCTTGGTATGCTTATTACTATGGCGATATGACAAAGATGCGAGAGTGCTTGCAAGAGTCTTTGAAATGTACGTTTTTGTCGCGAACAGAAACAGTCAATAATTGGTTAGAGAATTTTGGCACATTTTCTTCTGAACAAGGAAGTCAACTAGATACCTATTCTCTGACGAACTCACAAGAGTGGAAGCAATTGATACGTCAAGTAATGGCAATTAAGCCACTGTTTTTGGTGGGCGGAAAAAGTTAAATTTTTTACGAAGCTATGGTTACACAGACAAAAGCAATGCAGCAAATCCAAATAGGATCTGAATCTACTCATAATGTCCAACACCAGACTCAGGCAGAAGTCGGATATTCTAATGACTTAATTCTGCTCGTCTCAACTCTTGCAGTTCAATTGCACCAGACTCAGGAAGAATTAGAGGAATCCCACGAGCTATTGGACTTGATGCGAGAGAAATTGATGCTTTTAGATCCCGTACAAGCTCTGCTGAGCCAAACTCAGACAGAATTGGAGCGAGCGCGCTCTGCTGCTGAGCAGTTTCGAGCAGAAAAAGAGTGGCTGGAATTAAAATATCAGGCTTTGAGGGAGACAGCACAGCAACTCCAAAGAGATCTGAAGCTATCTCAAAATCAGTCGCATTAACCTCAAAATTTAGCCATGAAGTAGAGCGGACTGTCTTTTTCTCTGATTAACACAGCCAGCTTATCGCCTGACCAATTATGAATATGACAAGATTTATGTATGAAGGAGAAAACACTAAACTCTTCTTTTGGTATTAACATTGCAGGTTTTGTCAAGGGAGAGTTTGGGATTGGGGAAGGAGTCCGAGCCAATATCAGATCGATTGAAGCTGCTAGGATTCCTTTTGCCATTAATAATTTTCAGGTGGAGTGGCATCGCAACCTAGATACAAGCTATCAAGAGCAGCACTTTACTAACGATAACCCCTATCCGATCAATTTGATAAATTTCAACCCTGACGGTATATCTCAATTTATTGAACTTTGGGGATCTAGATATTTTGAAGGACGCTATAACATAGGCCTTTGGGCATGGGAATTGCCGACATTTCCGCCGGAATTGCAATTTGGTTTTGATTACTTTGATGAGATATGGACTGTTAGCAATCATGCAGTAGAAGCGATATCAGCCGTATCCCCAATTCCAGTTATCAAGGTAATGCCTAGCCTTGCTCTACCCCACGTATCACTGGGCAGAGAAGCTTTGGGATTGCCAAAAGATAAATTTTATTTTTTTGTTTATGTTCGATGCTCTTAGCACATTTGAGCGGAAAAATCCAGGGGCAATTGTTGAGGCATTTATTCAGGCTTTTGGCAAGTCGAATCCAGATATTATTTTGGTAATTAAGTTTTCCAATTCACACAATTATCCTCGCCAGCGAGACGAATTTAAAGCATTAGCAGCCCAATGTCAATCTATTCACTTAATAGATGGGCATTTGATGAAAAAAGAAGTGAATGCTTTAATTTACAACTGTGACTGTTATGTATCGCTGCACCGGGCTGAAGGTTTTGGTTTGACAATGGCTGAAGCAATGTATTTTGGCAAGCCCACGATCGCTACTGCTTACTCATCTAATACAGAATTTATGAATGTAGGTAATAGTTTTTTGGCTAAATACGATTTAGTGCCAATTACTGAAGATATTGGGCCTTATAAAACAGGCAACATTTGGGCTGAACCGGATATTGAACACGCAGCCGCTCTGATGCACTATGTATTTCACAATTATCAGCAAGCAAAATTAGTGGGAGCGAGAGGAGCTCGTGAAATTCAGTCTTTATTACATCCGCAAGCATTGGGAAAAAAATTAGAAGTCGGTTGGAGTATATTATTGCGATGAGGATGAGGCTGAAAGATGATTTACAGCAAGAAAAAGATAATTTTAGGCGAGAAAGAGATTGGCTGGAATGCCAAACTCAAGCCTGGAAAAACACATCCCAGCAAGTTCAAAAGGAATTAGAACAAGTAAAGTCTCAATTGAAAAAAGCTGAGATAGAGATAAATAGTTTGCAATCTATAATCAAACAAGATCGAGGTTTGCGACTGTGATATCATGTCCGCTGGCATAGTTAAATACTAGCTAGCGACCTTAAGCTAATCACAATATTTGCATTGCTTCAATTTGACTAATAAATGTCTTAGCAATTACCGCCCAATCAAACTTCTGTTCGACATATTCCCTAGCATTTTCTACACGCATAGCTTTCGTTGAACAACTTTCATATCTGAGACGCGCGATCGCCTCAGCAAACTGCTCGATTTCTGCAACAATACAGTGCTTTTGGTGTTTCAGCCCCAAACCTCTCACCCCAGTAGGAGTAGAGATTACGGGAATACCGGCGGCTAAATAGTCGAGCATTTTCAGATTAGTGCCTCCTCCAGACATCATCGGATTTAAAGCAACATCAGCGATGCCAAAAACCGCATTTTTAGTCTCGTCATCTATAAATCCCATCGCACTTACATTGGGTGGAGCCAGATGAGGTTCAGATCCTAAACCCACACTCCCCAAAGTCAAAAATTTCACATCAGGAAGCTTCCTAGCCATATCAAAGATACAGCGCACTGCATCTACATTAGGAGGATGCCCGCTACCTGCAAACACTGCCAGAAAATTTCCAGACAAACCCAATTTTTCTTTTTTTAAGGTTCTCTGATACAAAGGAATATAACTTACTGTATCTAAATCTCCACCGTTAGGAACGCAAACGAACTTATCTATACCCACATCATACATTGCACTCATGACGAGAGCTTCATTATCAGAACAAGCCATAATCAAGCTGCTAACTTGACAACACTCTTTCTCAACCCTGCGAGTTAATTCCAATAATTCACGACCGCCCAAGTTGTCAGGAAGAATAGCTTTTTTTAATTCTACTTCGACATTGTGAGCTTCATACCAAATAGGTTTGTTGCTAACTTCTAGGATAGCTGGGAAAAGATAGGGATGAGAAGCAATTACAAAATCTGAACTCTCTGTGGCTTTTCTTAAAGCCCGTAGATAATCAGGTGTTAGAGAGTAAAGTTTTGGCATTACCACATCACCAATGCCAAACGGTGTTTCTAAATCACGTTGGATTGATGCTTCTGCTTCTTGATGTTGAACTGACCTGGGAATCCTAGTTTCCCACATTCCGGGAGAAATTTCGCCTCTAAATGCTCGATCGTAGGCATCAGTTAACGTAACCACCTCAATGTCGAATTTTGTAGCTAAATGCTTATAAAAGTGAAATACGCGAAACTGTCCACCATATCTAGGTGGAAAAATTGGAAATGGTGGCACTACAGTAAGTTTTTGGCGTTTCCCTATTAATTTGGAAATTTTTGTTTTATGGTTTAGGGGGATGGTTGCAGTTAAAGAAGATTTCACAGTTTCACCAAACAATTTGGCAACTGTGCTTTCCCAAGTAATTTCCTTAACTAAATGCTGAGCTGCAAGTCCCATCTTTTGTGCTCGATCTGGATGTTCACAGAGATAATCAATACGTTCTGCGATCGCCTGGGGGTCGGGTGGAACCGAATATCCAGTTTCTCCATTACGGACAAACTCATTGGGTCCCCCCGAATCGGTAGCTGTAATTACTGGCTTACCGCTCATCATTGCCTCTACAGTAATCAATCCATAATCTTCATCATAGGGAATGTAAAGAACTGCTAGAGAATCAGCATAGAGTTCTACTAAATCGCGATCGTTCACAAAACCGAGAAACGTGATTCTGCGATCGTCACCTGCAATTTGTTTTAGACCCTCAAGTTCTGCACCTGTTCCAGCAATTTTAAATTGAATATTCGCCTTGACATATTTCATTGCTTCTATCAAGTGGGCTATTCGCTTACTACCATACTCCAGTCTACTAGCTGTAAACAAATAATCACTTTTACCAGTCCGAAAACCTGTTTGGATAGGAGGTGGATAAACAACTTCAATAGGGCTACCTACCGGGAAATAGTCCTTGCGCTTTATAACATTATATGATAGTGATGCGTACTTTCTAATAGCACTAGGAGCCATCCCTATACCATCTAAAAAGTGAACAATCTCACGGGTTAGAGGTCCGGGGTATTGAAAAGCATCGGATGGCAAATAATTTACCTGAGAACGGAGCCGATCGATTTTTCATAAAATTCACTGAGTGCAACCCTAGAGCGTTGATTATGACGCATAAAATTTTGCAAGGCTAAAAGTTCTGGAGCATCAGTAATATATGTTTCTGGATAGCTAGGAGGATAGAGGTCATACAAGCCACGAGATGTGTGAAACATATAACAACATGATTTGGATGTTGTACCATCCAAGCAGGATATTTGCAAGAAATAACTGCATCAAAGTGACTTAAATCTAATTGCGAAAATCGCCGATAGTTATCCATCAAATCCCAGAAATCGATTTCTGGACTTGGCAACTTAATTAAATCTGCGTGGTGTGACGTGTATTGATTGATGTAATGGAGCAGTCCCCACCAAACATTCTCTGCACCCCCAATCCGAAAGGGTATACCACTAGGAGCTACTATTGCTATTTTCATAATTTTTTACTTATCCTTGGGACTACTATACATTAGGATGACAAAGTATCAAGCCATATCTAACGCCAGGCATGACATACTACATCAGCCGTTGCTACAGATCCCCTTTGCTGAGGAGGTTGAGTATAAACCACTTTAAAGCCTGGAAATCCTACAAGTTTAAGCATAGCCTTTAACATAGGAAGATTGACCCCACACCAATTAGTTGGATCGCCACCAAGTTCAGTTTCAGGATAAAAAGCCATTGCTGGTCGATCGCAATCAAGCATATCTAAATGAGTTTGCAGAATTAATGTACTTGCAGTGACGCTCGCAACTCGCTCCAGTGCTAGCAGAGGGTGACGCATATGGTATAAAACTCCCAGGAACAAAACCACATCAAAAACGCCAACTGTGTTCGGTGATAACTCAAGCACATCTATTTCCATATCTTCTACCTTAGAATTTAGCAGTTTTCGCGCCAGTTCAAATCCGGCTTTATTACCTGATTTCCAAACAAACTCGTCAGTGGCAAGAACGCGACTAGCGCCACGACTTTCTGCTGCAAATGAGTAAAATCCGTCCCAAGCACCTATATCTAAAACGCTCATTCCTTCTAAACTTTCAGGTAGCCCTATTGCCTGTTCGCTAAATGGAGATCCGGTTGCACGATAACCGGGTGTTATTACTCCATCACCTAAATCAATAGAATGGAACCAAAAAGGAATTTTTGCTACTGCTTTGGACTTGAATTCGGCTGATGACTGGATGTGGGTGATAAACCCTTGGCGGCTAAGCAACCCTTGATTATGATAATGAAAGTAGTGGTGAATACCTGTTATATCCAATGGTCGCTCTAAATAAGTAAGATAAGCTTTTGCCAAAAAAGCTTCTTCGTCAAGGTGATTATTTGTTTGCACAAACACTTCACTATCGAGGAATATTGGATGATTTGAATTTTCGTTCATTTTTTTAGTTGTCCGCTCGTTTTCATTTGGCATAAAATCTTCAAAAAGTTTCTCTTTATTAGATTCATCATCTAATTTTTGAGAATCTTGATTGGTTGGCTTGCGACGCATCCAAAAACTACCGCCATGCTTATAGACCTGATCGAATTTTTCATCTACCGACCACAATGGAGATATAATGCTTGATAGCTCCGGCTGAAAGCTAGCATAATAAACTGGCAATACTATTTCGTAATTATTTAAACCATTAGCCAATAAAGCTCCTAATAAGTATTGCTCGTTATAATATCTTTCTTGCCATGATTCCGGGTAGTCCAATGGCCAGAAAATGTCATGAATTTGCAGATATACGCCTGGATTAAGGCGTGGCATGATGTCAAGAAAACAGATAGTGACATCCGAATTCATAAAACATCTATGAGAATTATCAATGAAGACAATATCATTTTTCTGAAGATGATCGAAGATACTGAGATCGACTTCTTCTACTGGCTGACGAATCACTCGATCGCATATACTATCAATTTCAGCTCTAGGGTAAGGATCGATCGATATTATCTGAGTATCTAAGCGATGGTCGCTAATTGCTCTTCTGGCAAACTTAGTTGAGTTTCCTGAACCGACTTCTATATATACATTGGGCTTTAATTCAGCAATTAAACAGTACAGGGAAACACTATCAAATGCTGGCAAGTATGGATTAATGTAATGAGGTTCTCTTGCATCTTCATTGACTCCTATATCTATATTTCTCAAGTATTCAAAATATTTCGGAAAAGTTTGCAATACATTCCGATATATTTCATGATTCGATTCCAGCGCTTTACTAATATATTTATTAGGCTGGCTTTTCGTATAGCGTGGTTTGTTACTGCTACTGGTCGGGTATTCAAACTCAATTTTAAACATTTTGTCTTCCTGTTATTTTTAGAGGGAATTTTTGATTTTTTCAGCACTGACATCCATCAGCCAACCACTTAACACTTGATATTCGATGTTCCCTAAACCAGCTTCTTCAAGATAGTGAGTTATTAAAACCTTGGTAAATCCCGTAAGATGCCAATCTCCTTCACACGCCTGTGAGCCGAATAAAAAATGAACCAACTAGTTTTTTGACCTTCTACTGATTGATATTGTTCCGACTTAAAAAGATCGAACAAATCGATTAGACTTGTAGTCCTGATTCTTAATATTCCTCCTATTTTCAACAAACGAGACCATTCTTTAAGGACTGGTTGTGTATCGCACCGTGGCATATGTTCGAGACAATCCCGAGCAATAATTTCTTCATAATAACCTGATGGGAGTAGATCTAAGTATCGGATATCTGCTACTAAATCAGGTTTGGCAAAGTCGTGAAGGTCTACATTCACATAACCTGGTTTGATGTCCCAGCCACAGCCTAAGTTTAAACGTCGCGGATATCTAGAGTAATCAAATCCTTTGACCTTTAATTTCAATTCCTGCAATTTAAACTCTGGTGATTGGCGGACAGTGGCGATCGCTTGCTGGCGGGTTCCTTTACCATTGGCAAGGAAACTAAAAAAGTGATGGTAGCCTTGTAAATCAATATCTCTCAACAAATATTTGCGATAAAGAGCTTGCACAAAAGCTTCATTGCTCTGATTAGCCGTTTCTTGCAGAAATATTGTATCATCTAATTCGCCTGCCAGATTAGATTGGTAATTCATACTTGGATGACTCTCCTTTTCAAAACAATAGAAACATTTCAGCAACCGATCTCAGATTGATATCCCTAATAATCTAAGATCGTGAGTATATTTTTATTCACTGATAAAAATCTTGTCTTGACTGGGCTTTTGGATTAATGCTGCAAATTGTACATAGCATGACTGATCTACCTGTTTAGCATTTACTATTCTGTAAACTTTGATATTCATCCCGTTTAAGTTGTTGCAGACTCTGCTCAAAAGATGATCTGGATCGTAGAATCGACCGTGACGGTTCCCCCATCCATAGGCACAGTAGACCGTAGCATCATCGTCAAATTTAACTTCTTGGGGTATGGAAACCGCTGGGTCAGTCTGAATCGCATATTCATCAAACATATAGAGAGGTAGAATACATATAGCACCTCCTGGTTTAAGTACGCGAGAGACTTCTCGAATAAAACCCATGTCTGAATTGTTTTCAAAATGCTCAAAAGAGCAGTGCAAAGCCATCTTACTCGCAAATCCATCTGGGACTGCCATATTTGCCGCATCGCCTCCTATCATATTTCCGTGGAGTCCTTGAGGATAATCAAGGTCTTGAAGATACGGATTCACCCCAAAAAGACGATTGTATATTGTTGGTGTTGGGCTGTGTTGACTAGCAATATCGATATAAATGTCTTTGTGATTTAATTGGAGGAGTTTTGCTGCTATGTAGTGTTCGAGAGCTTTTTCTGGCAGATTAAAAGAGTAGTAGTCAGGGAAATCCTCTGCATATCGCGCAGCTTTAAAGTATTTGCGGTAATCATCCACATCGATTTTGTAATCTTCTACGTCAATTCCTAGCTGAATCAGACCATGAAATACTTTTTGTTGTGATTCTGGTCCATGAAGCACACCACCTTGTTTTTGAGGATTAGGTATTTCAGGATGATAGTAATTAAAATCCGATCTTGGTTTGATTTCTGTTCTATTTCTACGGGGATTATCTGCTTCCAAAGCGGATTTCCTCTTCTTTAGATTTAGGTTCTACAACTTTGCCGTTAATGATTTTTTTGAATATTAAATTTACGGAACTACTACTAAGCAACTCAGATTCAGAAACTGCTTTTAATTGATAGTTATTTTCATATTTGGCAAGAGAAAATCCCTGTATTAACAATCCATATACAAAAAGTTTTGGATCTACTCCTTGAGCTTGGATATTCTCGCCACTAAATACCATATGAATAGTAACTTCCGGATTATTTGCGAGAAGCTTTTGCATTCCTTTGAGGATTTTTGGTTCCGCTCCCTGAGCATCAATATGAATTGCAGCAATACCTTGTATTTCTCCCAGAGCTACATCTAATGAATAGGTTTGGTACTCAATAAATTCCTGGTTATCGCTTCTAGAATCGAGGAATTTTTGACTGCTAGTATTTTCTTGAATTGATACCTTGATCCCTGCTGTTAATTCTGACAATTGTACATTTATACAAGTTAATTTTGAACTGGAATTTTTAACTTGTAACTCTTTTTGAGTGAAGCATACTGAAAAATGCGAGCTTGAATTTCTTGAGCGGTTAAGTTTGTTGTCATCATTGCTAAGACTTCCTTTATAAAAACAGTGATTTTTGGGTTTCTCGAAAAATGTTTTTCTGTCTAGTTCACTATTAGATGCCTCTCTGACATAGAAAAGCTAACTAAATTACTGTCAAGCGGATGAGGTAATTGCTTCAAGTTCAATAGCTTTGCGGTAGGCAAGACTGGCTTCATCAACTTGACCCAGCTTAGCCAGAGTATCTCCTAAGCTATTGTAAGCTGGATAGAAATCTGGGTTGAGTTTTATCGCTTGTCTGTATGCATCTATCGCCTCATTAAATTTACATTCTTTTTGCAGACTCTCCCCCAATTCGTGGTAATCCGCAGCTACTCCAGGATTCTGTTCAACCCCACTGGGTGAAGGTGCGATCGCCCTACTATCCCTTTTTTTTAACACCTTTCCAGCCGATCGACAATTTCCCGATCGCCCGGTTTAACCTGCAATGCCATCTGATAAAATACGATCGCCCCATCCGCCCAATTCTGTCGCATCAAAGCATCAGCCAACCCTACATAAAGATCGGCATCATTCGGCGCAATCTCCAAGGCTTTGTGATACAGTTGCACGTCGTCAGGATTGTCCTGAATTGCCTTGCGATACAACCCCATTGCATCCTTCAAATCCCACTGCGATCGCATCCTCAAAGCATCGGCCAATTTCTGCGACAGCCACGGTAAATCCGGTTGAATTTCCGCAGCGCAGCGGTAAGAGGCGATCGACTCATCCCACCTTTTCAACTTCTCAAAAGCCGTTCCTAAGTTGTAATAAGTCCACGCAAAATCTCGGTCTAATTCTGCCGCGCGCCGGTAAACCGCGATCGCTTCTTCCCACCTTTCCATTTCTAACAGCGCGTCGCCCAATTTGCTTTGCGACCAGAAGAAATTAGGATTGATTTCGTTAGCACGCTGATAAGCAGCAATTGCCTCTTCCCAGCGTTCCAATTTCACTAGCGTTTCTGCTAGATTGTTGTGCGCCCAAAAATGGTCGGGATTCAGTTCGATCGACCTTTGATAAGCCTCTACCGCCTCATCCAATCGTTCTAATTTTACCAGCGCGTCGGCTAAATAATTGTGCGACCAGCTAAAATCGGGATTTAATTCTGTTGCTTTTCTGTAAGCTGCTGCTGCTTCTTCCCACCGTTCTAACTTCAGCAGCACATCTGCTAAATTGTTGTGCGACCAGCTAAAATCGGGATTTAATTTCTATCGCCTTTCTATAAGCATTTACCGCTTCTTCCCAGCGTTCCAATTTAACCAGGCACTCTGCTAAATTGTTGTGCGACCAAGAAAGATCGGGATTATTTTTAATAGCATTGCTGTAGGCTTCTACCGCCGCTTCCCACTGTTCTTGACCCCGGAGAATTTCGCCCAATTCGTGATAAGCTGCGCCGGCATTTGGATTCATTGCCACCGCGCGCTGGTAAGACTCTATTCCCTTATCGACCTTACCTTGCTCGATCAAAGTTTTGGCTAGATTCTCGTGCTCTTCAGCACTAGCAGATTTGGGTTCGATCGCATATGCCCGATACCAAGCCTCAGCCGCCGCTTCATGCTTCTCTAACTGAGTCAAAAGTTTCGCAAAATTGCGGAAAGCGCCTGCAAAATCCGGTTTTAGGGCGATCGCTTTTTCGTAAGCCGTTACTGCTTGCTGCCACTGTTCTTGCTGCGCGCAAATGCTGCCGTAATTTGCGTAGGCTTCAGCAAAATTAGGATTAATTTCTATTGCTTTGATGTAGCAACTTTTAGCATCATCAATTTTCCCACCAGCTTGCAGCGCGTTGCCCAGCATTTTGTAAAGTCCCGCATCCGGCTTAATTTGCAGCGCTTTTTTGCAAGCAGCAATTGCCTGTTCTAATTTCCCTTGCGCAAAATAGCCTTCTGCCAGAATTTTGTAAGCTTCTGGATCTTCTGTATTAATTCCCGAACTAACTTGTTGGCGCTGAACTTGGGGCTGAACTTGCTGCTGGATTTGCTGAATTTGCTGCTGAATTTGTGGCGGGACTGCGGTAGCTATTTGCTGCTTGACAGTACCGTTTGTTGCAGTTGCCGCTGCTAAAGTATGCTGTCCTTCACTGCCATTTCTTGCATGAGCTGCATTAAGTTCGATCGCCCTGCGATAATAAGGTGTTGCCTCCTCCATTTTGCCTTGTTTTTTCAGGACTTCCCCCAAATTTTGGTAAGCAACTGCCAAATTCGGATCTAATTTTACGGCGCGCTGAAAACAAGAAATTGCCTCCGGGAACTTTTCTTGGCGGAAAAAAGCTTCGCCCATCTTCAAATGTTCCCCAGCGTTTACTTTTTCCGGTTCCAAAGAGAAGGCGCGATACCAGCATTCTTGAGCTTCTGCCGGCTTGTGGATTTGCCCGAAAACTTTCGCTAAATTGCGGTAAACTCCTGCAAAATCCGGCTTAATCGCGATCGCCTTTTGATAAAATGCGATCGCCTCCTGCCATTTTTGTTGCTGCGCGCAAATACTGCCTAAATTAGCGTATACTTCGGCAAAATTCGGATCGATTTCAATAGCTTTCGCGTACCAGTGGCGCGCCTCCTCCATCCTGCCTTGAGCCTGCAGCGCGTTGCCTAAAGTCTTGTAAGCCGGTGCAAAATTGGGGTAAATCTTCAAAGCTTGCTCGCAGGAGGCGATGGCTTCTTCCAATTTTCCTTGAGATAAATATATTTCTCCCTGTTGGTTGAATTGAACCGCTGTTGATTCGTTTGTATTTATTGTGGGTGGCATATGGGGGGCGGCTCCAGATGTAGCAATTATGTATATTATTCAAAACGTTCAATTAAGTCTACAGCGGTTTGACACCAACGATCGGGGTCTTGTTCCCCAATCTTTAATTTTTCTAACTCGGACTTGCACCAGACAGGTGCGTCGCCCGTTGCCGTTGGCACAGCGTCCAACAAGTGCTGCGGCAGGATGGTAGAGTACGATCGCCCCCACTCGCTCATGGCATTCGAGGGCCGTTCGCTGCGCTACGATTGCAGTACGATCGCCCTGCTTGTTGTCAGTATTAGCTCTCACAGCCGGGAATCTCCACACCACAGCTCAAAAGTTGGTTTGGGATGATGTCACCTTAAACAATATCACGGAGGCATTGATGTTATTAGAACTACCCCCTAAACTTGTCGGTGAAAAGCGCCTCACCTTTCGCGATCTCGATTGGCAAGCTTTCAAGCAAATTCAAAGTTTGCTGGAGGAACGCACTCGCGCTCGCTTTACCTACGATAATGGAGTGTTAGAAATCACCGCATCTCTCGAAGCACACGAACGCTCTGCTCGCTTAATTGAACGATTCATCTTGATTCTGGTTGTCGAGATGGGCATGAAAATGAAGACGATGGGTTCTACAAGGCTCGATCGAGAAGATTTGCTCAAAAGTGCAGAACCTGACAATGGATATTACATTAAAAATTATGCCTTAGTTGCCGATCGCGAGGTTAATTTAAATGTCGATCCGACCCCCGATTTAATTGTGGAAGTCGATATTACTCATACCGACATCAATAAAAATATGCTTTATGCCCGCATGGGAGTGCCTGAGTTTTGGAGGTTTGACGGGCGGGTGTGGCGGATTTTAGAATTAGTGGATGGGGCTTATGTAGAGCGCGATCGATCGCCCACTTTTCCGATTGTTGAAAAACGGATTTATATCAATTTTTAGAAGCAGCTTTTATCGATGAAGTTGCAGCAGAATCGATTTCCGTCAATGGGTGCGCCAGCAGATTCAAGCGTGAAATCAAAACATTATCTAGCTAGTCTAAATGAGTCGTAAAGTTTTTACCCCACCCCAACCCTCCCCTTACTAAGGGGAGGGAGCAAGAAAGACATTGGACAAATATTTTCGACTTGCTTTATTTGCATAATAGGCGACATTTGAGACATGAGTTATGCTGCACAACTTAAATAAATTTGTGGTTGATATAATAGTTTAAACTTTCTAAAAACAGCCCGATATTACGTTCGATTGAACGACATTAATTAAGGTGCGCGCTGCGCACTCTACATCAGCCGGATGATACTTAACACTCCCCGCCCTATAAGGACGGGGCTTTAGACCCAGTTTTTTGGTAAATCTGGAAATAAAAAAAGCACCTTAAGAAAGGTACTCGAAACACGCATAATATTGGTCGATCGCATCTAACTTTAGGAGTAATTTCGCGCGTGCGCGCGCCCGCAGCAGAGCCAGCCATTGCAGCCACTAAACCCAACAGCGAACCGAACAAAAACGACCAGCCGGCCTTAGCAGCATTCCCAGCAAGATTGCGAGCATCCTGAGCAGATACGTTAGGGGCTTGGTTCGGCAAATTAACCCCACCTTGCTGTGCTTGATTCAGTGCTTCCCCAGCATTAGCAGCGATAACACCGAAAGTTCCGGCGACGCCATTTGCTAGCAGCCAAGAGCTTATTGTTAGGGTAGTCGCCCACAAAATTGCACCGTTCAAAAGTGCTGTATTTCGATTCATCGGCCCGCAAGCGCGAGCAGTCACCCAGCCGCCAATACCCAAGCTAATTAACAAGCTGATAATCGACCAAATACCGACGCCAGTACCTACATCGCCGGCGATCGTGCGGGGAGCTCCTGAATTAGCAATATTGCTCAACCCGATCGCAGCACCCAAGGCGCTTAAAACCAATTGCGTGCCGATCGCAATTACCAAACCAGAAATAATCGGACCCCAGCGAACTCGATCGTGGTATTCAACTACTTGATTTACAACTGTCGGCTCGGTAACAACGTTATCTACGGGTCTATTCACGTATGACATAGGTTTTTCCTTTCCTTTGTTCGTTGGGATTTGCTTTATTCTTTAACAATCTTCCACTTAAGTATCGATTGTGGCTGAGATTGATAAAAACTATATCTGCCTGGGGAAAGAATCAGTATCTATATCTGAAGAAAGAAACAAATGACAGTTGAGAGTTGATAGTTGATAGTTGATAGTTGAGGGTTGATAGTCGATCGCGAAATTTTATGTAGAGTGCGCTGCTCGGATTGTTGTGGCTGCAACTATTTGCTCGCAATGCACTCTACCGCGATTTTATCCCGTTAAAAAAGTTAGCCCGCGTATACAGGAAAGGCAGCTTAACGCACTCTTACAGCCGTCCCGACGGCAGTAATCAGCAGCAACGCACCGGAAGAGTCTACATTAATCGTGCCGGTGTCAACTTCTACGCCGATGACGGCATTTGCCCCCAGATGCCCAGCGCGTTTTTCCAATTCGGCAAGGGCGTCTCGCTGCCCCTTGAGGAATACTTCCTCATAACTGCCGGTCGCCGCCGCCGATCGAATGTCCCACCAGATGCACCTGTTCTAAGTTCAGGGCATCCAGGAATTCAACTAATAGTTTGGCGTAGGTGTCGTAGTCGGCAATCAAGTTGGAATAGGTCGATCGCGCAAAGCTGGGCAAATCGGGCGCAATGACGCAGTGCTGCTGGGCAATCAGGTCTAGAATTTCTTGATAGGGTTCGGTTGAAATGCCCCAGCCGTGCAGAAACAAAATGGGCGTAGAAGCAGAATGGGTTCCGCCTTGCTTGTAGAAGATGCGGCAATTCAGGAGATCAACTTGGCGATCGATCAGCGTAGGTTTCAATTTTGGAACTCCACCCAAGTCAAAGAAGTAATAAGTCTTGTTAAGCTGCTAAGTATAAGATAGATTACTTAACCGGATTTGCCAGTCTGACTTGATGCAGATTTGTTCTGATTTCTGTCACCGATGCTGGATTTGGTTGTGAGTTTGAGGATGATTAATTCAGTCGCAAGGCATCACTGACTGCTTCAAGGACGCGCTGAGTGACGCGATTGGGCAAATCTTCAGCGGAGATGGGGATGCGAACATCCGCGAGGGCGTAGAGGGGCGATCGCTCTGCGTAAATTGTCGCCAGTCGCTCCTGTAAATCTTCGGCTTGCAACAGCGGGCGGGTGGTGTTGCTTTGCAGACGGGTGTAGAGGACGTTGATCGGCACGTCCAGCCAGATCACAACGCCGTGATGCAGATAGCTCCAGTTTTTGCGATCGAGAACCGCACCGCCGCCTGTGGCAATCACCGATCGCGGATAGCTGGCTAGTTCGCCCAAGACTTGCGATTCGATCTGGCGAAATTCTGCTTCGCCGGACTGAGAAAAAATCTCGCTGACGGTTTGGCCTGCGGCGCGTTCAATTACCGTATCGCTGTCGAAAAAGCGGTAGTTGGTTTGCTTGGCAACCAATCGCCCGATCGTCGATTTGCCCGCGCCCATCATGCCAATCAGATACAGGTTGGTTCCTTTGAGGCGCGTGGTGAGTGAGGTTTCGGCGTTCTTGCTGTTCAAGAAATCGGAGAAGTCTGTCATTGGCTTATTCTCCCAGAAAGCGCGGCTACCAGTCGTCATCGTTCGATCGCGCCGTCTTGGGATCGTCCTCGAAGCCCCAGTCTTCATCGTCGGCAGCAGGCGCAGGCGGAATAATCACGCGATTTGGCTCATCAGTTGATTTCTCGTTCGATCGATTCGGTTCAACTTGCGCTTCGCGATCGATCTTCGGTTCATCGTCCCCACGATAGCTGTAGGAATAAACGGTTCCCGATCGATATTGCGATTTGGGGGTTTGCTGCACTTCGACGATCGGGCGCTGCGGTTCCGGCGGGGCAATGGGCGGCTCCGGTTCCGGCTCGTCTTCCCAGTCGTCCCACACTTCCGGCTCTGGTTCGGTGTAGGGCGGCTGCGGATAGTCGTTGCGGTAGCTGGGTTCGCGGTAGCTGGGTTCGCGATCGTCTGACTCGGAATATTCCGGTTCGCGGTACTCCGGTTCGGTATACTCCGGTTCAGAATACGCTGGCTCGGTGTAGGGCGGCTCGTAAGGCTCATCCAGTGGACGGTAGGCCGGACGATAAACTTTGTAGTCGGCATCGTACACGGGCGGCTCATCGCTGCCAAAGTTATCGCCGCCAAAGTTGGGCGCGGAATCGGGTTCGCGATAGAACTCCGGCTCTTCGTCCGGCCTGTCCTGCCGATCGCCCGATCGCCCTTCGTCCGTAAAGCGGTATTCGATGCGCTCAACTCGATCGAATTCGCGATCGCGCATCTGAAAATCCACTGCTGGCCGATCTTCTGTCGATCGATTTTCTGTCGATCGATCTTCTACAGGCCGATAGCGCTGTTCTGCTGGCTCAGTGCGGCGGCTGCTGACTGTTTGAGCATCCCAATCGTCCCAAACTTCTCGCGGCTGCGGCTCCCAGTCATCGTCCGACTGAATGCGAGTGCGCGGCGAATCCGTTACGCCATACGGCACATCTCTGGGATCAAGACCGCGATCGGGGCGGGCGGAAACGGCTGCGATCGCCCCTTTCGTTTCGACTGACGTGGAGCCGCCGTAAATGCCGTGATCCGAAACAGCGCGGAAATCACGATCGTGGTGATCGCTCCGGCTGCGATCGCGCCCATCATCCAAAACGCCAGCGGAATTGCCTGTGTCGGCACACCCAACAGCACCAAAAGGCAAAACGGGCGTCCAGTTTTGAGCAACGAACAGCGCCAGTCCGACAACAATGGCTACAAGCAGCAAAGAACGAAGGGAAGACATAAGACTTGGGGCGAGTTCTGCTAGCTCTAAGATAAACTGTGGCGATCGCGCCTGTTGCGGTGGCTACCCAGTTTCCCTAGTCTTCTCCCAGATGCCCCTGCCAGCGACGCAGCGGGACGCAATCGATATCGAACTGATCGAGGGCGCGAGCCACGACAAAATCGACCAGATCTTCGATCGACTGTGGATTGTGATACCAAGCCGGAATTGCAGGCACAATCCTGACTCCGGCTTCTGCCAAAGTGGTCAAATTGCGGAGGTGAATCAGGCTGAAGGGCGTTTCGCGGGGAACGAGAACCAGCTTGCGGCCTTCTTTAAGCTGCACGTCGGCAGCGCGTTCCAGCAGGTCAGAACTGAGGCCAGCCGCGAGTTTGCCCACCGTACTCATGCTGCACGGCATGATTACCATGCCCACTGTGCGAAACGAACCACTGGCAATGTTTGCGCCCACATCGCCCCAAGGATGACAGCGCAATTTGCCTGCGGATTCGACGCCGCACTGCTGCCGCCAAAACTGCGCTTGCGCTTCGGGTTCAACGGGCATTCGGATATTCGTTTCTGCCTGCCAAACCATGAAGGTGGATTTGGAGGCGACCAGTTCGATCGCCCATTCCGCCGCCAGCAGAAACTTCAGCGCTCGCACTGCATAGATCAGGCCGGAGGCTCCGGTGATGCCAAGAATCAAAGGACGGTCAGACACAGACTCGATCGCGCAACATTTCTAATCATATGCTTCTAATCATACGCTTCGTCTGGGAGGTCGTCCTCGGCATCGATCGCCTCCGTCACGGCTACCGTTTCGATCGGGTCATCATGATGCGCGTTGATGTGATGCGCGTCGATCGCTTCTTGGCTGTCCATCTCGTCACGGCTGTCCATCTCGTCGTGCGGATGATGCCCGACGCCGTTAAAACCGTTGCCGTCTTCCATGTCGTCATCGGTTGCCTCGCTGCCGCCGCCGACTGCGACCAGATCGATTTGCTGACGATAGTAATCGACGCTCTTGACTTGCACCTCGACGCGATCGCCCAGTCGGTACTGCTTGCGGTTTTTACGACCGACCAGTTTTTGCTGGCGCGATCGATATTCATACCAGTCGTCTTTGAGCGACGAAACGTGAACCAAGCCTTCGACCAGCAGTTCCTCAATCTCAACAAAGAAGCCGTAGGACTGAACGCCCGTGATCAATCCGTGAAAGACTTCTCCGGTGTGCTGCTGCATGAATTCGGCCTTCTTCAAGCCTTCCAGGTCAGCTTCGGCTTCTTGCGACAGCTTTTCGCGCTCGCTCAGGTGAATGGCCACCAGATTGAGGTGTTCTTCCAGTTCAGACTGAATTTCACCGGGCAACACGCCCCAGTTAATCTTGCCGTGACAAGAACTGTGGCGGAGGTTGACAGGTTCTTTGACCCTGGTGGAGCGGCGATCGCGCCCATGCTCAAACACGGCATGAAGGACACGATGCACGAGTAAATCCGGGTAGCGGCGCAGCGGCGAGGTGAAGTGCGTATAGCCCTGCTCCAGAGCCAGCCCAAAGTGAACGCCCGGAGTGGTCGAGTAAACGGCAGGCTTGAACGTCGAAAGCAGCAGGTAGGTCAGCACTTTTTCTTCGCTCGACTGGGCAAACTGCTCGGTCAAGCGCTGATAGTCTCGCGGCTGCACGCGGTCTTCTTCTTCCAAATGTGCGTCGATGCCCATGTTGCTGACTAGCTTCAGCAATTCCTGCACGTCGCTGGGTCGGGGACGCGATGGACGCGATAGATGGCGGGAACTTGCAGCGCGATCAGGTGCGAGGCAACCAGATGATTGGCGAGCAGCATTAGCTCGGTGACGATCGATCGCGCTGGCAGCAAGGACGAGACGACCATTGCCCCCATTGCGCCTTCGTCGTCGTACTGGAACTTGGTGGACATGTAGCGGCTCAGTTCCGGGTTGTTTTCTTCGGGAAACACTTTTTCCGGCAGATTTAGCTCGAATGCACCGCGCAAATGCCGCTGGTCACGCGCCGCTTGAGATAGAGCAAACAGGCGATCGAGCATTCCAAACACAGAACCAAATTCCTGTAGCTCCTCGATCGCAGGCAGCGAATAAGCCGGAGTGACGGCCACTTCCGGCGGATGTTCGCGCTGCACAATCACCTGCACTTGCTGATAGTTCAAGCGGTGATCGACGCGAATCAGGCTGGGCTGAATTTCAAACTCCTGCACCTCGGCTTTTTCGTTGAGCGTCACCAACACCGAGATCGCGAGTCGGTCTTGTCCGGCAGCAAGGGCGCAGCGATCGTGCAGCGGTTCCGGCAGCATCCGCACCACCTGATCGTCCAGATAAACCGACGTGCCGCGCTTTTGCGCTTCGATGTCGAGGGGCGATCGAAACTCCACATAGCGCGAGACATCAGCAATGTGAATGCCAACGCGCCACAGGTTGTTGTCCAACGCTTCCAAGGTCAGGGCGTCATCGATCGCGGGACCAGTCGGCGTGGCGGGGCCGTCGATCGTCACGGTCGGCAAATTACGCAAATCGAGCCGATCTTTTAGGTCAGCTTCCTGCATGGGCGAAAGCGCTTCTGCCGCTTCGATCACAGCGGCGGGAAACTGGCGCGGCAAATCGTGCTTGCAAACCACAATATCGATGTCGGAAGCGGCTTGAGCATCCGTGCCCAAGACCTGCGCGATTCGACCGAGGGGCGGATATTGGCCGAGCGGATAGCGGACGATTTCGACATGCACAAGCTGATCGATCGCATCTTCCGGCTTGTGGCCGTTCGATTTCAGGTCAAGCTCAAACAGCAAGCGATCGTCTAGGGAACGGCTCGAAAGCCTTGTTCGGTTTGCTTGACGCGAGCCAAAACGGAATTGTTTGCCCGCTCCAAAATCAGGCGGACGGCTCCTTCCGGGCTGCGGCGGCGGCTGCCTTCTTTGGTGACTTTGATCAAGACGCGATCGCCATTCCAAGCCGTATTCAGTTGGCTTTCGCGCACGTAAATATCTTCTGCGCCTTCGCCGTCTTGAATCGCAAAGCAAAAGCCTTTACTCGAACAGCGCAATTTGCCTTCGACCACATCTTCTTCGTGGATGCGCCGATATTTGCCGCGCTCTTTCACCAAAATGCCGATTTTTCCAGGGCATCCAGGGCAATTTGCAGCCTGCGAATGCAAGCGGGATTTTCGCAATTCAATTTCTTTTCGAGCGCTTTGGGGGCAACCAGTTTATCTTCCGAAAAGTTAGCGAGCAGTGTGGCGATCGAGAATTCCATGTAGCGACTAATCCTTAAACTGTCCTGCGGTGAATGTGGGGTGCGAGGCGCGATCGATATCGTCTGTCAAGCTTGCCGTCGTGACTGAGTGATCGGTGAGATTGCACTGCTGCAAACTCTAAACCATCTGCTTGACGCAGGCTGCAACTGAATCGCTGCCTGCGGGAGTGACGTGCCGCCGATCGATGAGCCATATTTTAGAATGCGATCGCCTCCAACAAATTCAGGAAGCAAATTGCGAGTCTAGAAACGCGATGCGGGCGATCGACATGAAGCCTGTTAAAGCGTTCAAGCTGAATATCTGAAGTTCAGCTACTTTTACACTCTATCCATTGCTCTTATCCTTTCGTATGACGTGCAAAACTGTCAATTATTGATGTAAAGTTTTGCAATCAAGTTTCGCTTGGTGACGCGATCGATCGACCCATTACCGAGCGAAAATTAACGCTGTCCTGTCACAATATAGGCGACGCGCTTGCCAATGTTCGTGGCGTGGTCGGCCATCCGCTCAAGATGGCGAATCACCAACACGAGCAAAACGATCGGTTCGATCGTGCCTTGAATGTCGGTTTGATGGGCGAGCAGATTGTAGAGCGTGGCGTAGTCTTCATCAACGGCATCGTCCTTCCGTTTGATTTCCAGGCCGTATTCGGCGTTGAGATCAGACAAGGCGGCCAAACTCATCGCCAGCATTGATCGCGCTCGATCGCACATTGCCAAAACGCGCTCCATGCAGGCGTGAGTCGGGTAGGGAAACAGCTTAATGGCAATTTCGCCTAAGTCTTCGGCATAGTCGCCAATCCGTTCAAGATCGCGCACAAGCTGCATGATGGCGCTGAGCAGGCGCAAGTCGCGGCTGACGGGCGCTTCGAGCGCCATCAGGTTCACGCAGTCGAGTTCAATTTGGCGATAGAACTGGTCGATTTGCTTGTCTTGAATAGCGATATGGCGGGCCGCTTCGAGGTCGCGATCGAAAAGCGCTCTGCGAGCCAGCCAGCAGGAATTCTCGACGAGTGCGCCCATCCGCAGCACATCGCGCTGGAGGCGACGAATTTGCCGCTCAAAGTGAATTCGGGTCGGTTGAGATACATCCAAGGGTAGGCTACCGTTTGGGCACAGGTGACGGCATAATTTCAGTGAGGGGAGCTTCAGGATGGAGCGGCAGCAATCTCAGGCGGTCAGTTTGGGTAAGCTATCACTTCTGCATACGAATATGCCTCTGTCACTCGGCACACTGATAACTTGAATTAACTTTAACGACGAATGGTTAAGTTAAACCGATCGAGCCGCTACTTGAAAGGTTCCTTCAATTTAGTGAAGTTTTTGAGCGATCGCAGCAAGCTCGATCACATTGATCGTTACATCATGTAACAACCTGTTCCACATTTTCCGAATTTAGCCGACAGTGATCATCATCCGATCTCTTTGCGATCGAACGAACGGCAAGCGATTTGCGTCGATCATCTGTTTGCTTCGATCGGCTGTGTACTTCAATCGGCTGTCCACGCATTTTTGGAGTTTTGAACATGACGATTTCAGATACTCAAGTCTATATTGCGCTTGTTGTTGCGCTGATTCCGGGCATCCTTGCCCTGCGCCTCTCGACTGAACTCTATAAGTAAGTCATTCCTTGAGGTAAGCAGCGTTGATCTTGATCGATCGACGCTGTTTTTTGTTGGAATTTTTTCTGTGAAGGAATCGATTCCTGCGGACAGCGCTTCGCGATCGCCTTTATCATTCTCTGTTTTGAACCATTGTTTTGAACCATTGGAGGCTGGGGGCGCTGCCTCCACACAAACCTCTAACCCCGCCCAACCCGTAGAGACGCCAGATCTCGCGTCTCTACCTTGCGACACCCGACACCCAACCCCCAACTTTTCAAAAAATTCCGATTCAGACGTATCAATTTATCCTTGGGCAAACTATATTGGGGCGAGGTGCTTTGCTTGCGCCATTTTTTGTTGAACGCTTCGATCGCAGGTTTTTCTCATGCACGCTTTTCAACCTTCTCGTCACTTGCAGCCCGTCGATTCTCCGCGCCGTCCGCCGACTCGATCGAACCCTAGTCACAGCATTCCGCGTCAGCCGAAATATCGTGCTAGAGCGATCGAAACGGGTGCAAAGTTGAGCGTGAATGTGATTTTGGCGATCGCGGCAGGAACGGCTTTGGTGAGGCTGTTGCCGTTTGGATTCGCGCAGCAGGCGAAGCTCCAGGAAATTCATACGGAAGTGTCGATCGTGAAAGAGCGGGTCGATCGCCTGCAAACCGATTTCAGCCGCAATTTCGATCCGCAGCAGTCGCAAGCCGTGATGCAAGAGCAAAGCAGTCGCGTCGATCCACAGCAGAAACAGGTAATTTTTGTGCAGCCGCCCGCGACGACTGCGCCCTGAGCGATCGCTCACTGGAATCAATGGCACAATAAAAGCAAGTTGATCGATCTGGAAATCGAGCTAAAACGATGCTGACTTCTACGGATTTTCGCGGACTGTTCACGCGGCGATTTTTCGATCGCTTCATGCCAATTCCGGCGACCAATCAGTTTTCGATCGGGTCACTTGCCCCACCTTTTCAACTGATGCACGTCGCCAGCGGTCAGCAGGTGCGCCTGTCGGACTACACGGGCAACCGCCAGGAAGATATGGAAGCCTGGAATCGTCCAGTCGTCCTCGCCTTCACGCGCATTTTCACCGAGAAGCAGTATTGCCCTTTGTGCTTTCCGCACATCAAAGCGCTCAGCGAGTCATACGGTGAATTCGTCAAGCGCGGAGCCGAAGTGCTGATGATCTCCAGCACCGATCCGCGCCAGTGTCAGGTGATCATCCGCGATCTAGAACTCAAGCTTCCCTTCCTGAGCGATCCCAACTGTCGCGTCTTCCGTACCTACCAAACTGGACAGGCGTTGGGCGCACCGCTGCCCGCCCAGTTCGTTCTCGATCGAGCCGGAAAAATCCGCTATCGCCACTCGTTTTCGTTTCTAGAGCCAAATGCTAGTGTCGATCGCCTTTTAGCCGAAGTGGATGCGCTAGCTTCTAGTTGAGCGATCGACGCACTCAGCGCAAAACCTCAAAGTCCCCACTCGTGGGGATTTAGGGGGCAAAAAGGGGTGGACTTGCGCCACCCCAATCGATCGATCTACAGGCTTACAGGCTCAGGCTTTCGCTGGAATAGCTTGAGGATGCGATCGGCAATTTGCGGGGGCATCAAGCCCAACTCGGCCAGCGATTGGTCGGGCGTGGCGTGATCGACCAGAATATCGGGAACGCCGATGCGCGTCACGGGAACGGTGATGTCGGCATCCAAGAGTGATTCCGCGATCGCAGACCCAAAGCCGCCCATCAAGCAGCCTTCTTCCAAGGTGACGACGCGCCCAATTTGAGCCGCCAGCGGGTGAATCAGTTCCGAGTCGATCGGTTTGGCGAAGCGAGCGTTCAGCACGGTTGCTTCGATGCCGTGTTCGCTCAAGATTTCTGCCGCTTGCATGGCCGGATAGACCATCGAGCCGTAGCCGACCATCAAAACGTCGTCGCCCTGCCGCAGGATTTCGGCTTTGCCGATCGGCAACTCTTCCCAGCCTTCTTCCATGAGGGGAACGCCGTGTCCGTTGCCTCTGGGGTAGCGCATCGCGATCGGACCATCATGATTAACGCCCGTCACGACCATCCGCTGAAGTTCCGCTTCGTCTTTGGGAGCCATCAGCACCATGTTGGGAATGCAGCGCAGATAGGCGATGTCGTACATGCCCTGATGCGTGGGACCGTCTGCACCGACGATTCCAGCGCGATCGAGGCAGAAGAAGACGGGTAGATTTTGGATGCAGATGTCGTGAACGATTTGGTCGAAAGCGCGTTGCAGAAAGGTGGAGTAAATCACGGCAACAGGACGCATTCCCTCACAGGCCAAGCCTGCTGCGAGCGTGGCGGCGTGCTGTTCAGCAATGCCCACATCGATGTATTGATTCGGGAGTTTGGCTTGCAGCTTGTCCAGTCCGGTTCCGGTTGCCATTGCTGCCGTGATGCCGATGATGCGGCGATCGTTCTCCGCCAATTTAGTCAGCGTGTGGGCAAACACTTTGGAGTATCCGGGCGGCTTCGGCTTGCTGGCAGGAACGGCTTTTCCAGTCGCAATGTTGAAGGGAGTTTGCGCGTGATAGCCGACCTGATCGTTTTCCGCGATCTCGTAGCCTTTGCCCTTGACGGTGGCGACATGCACCAAGACGGGACCGGGATGCTGATGCGCGAGTTCAAACGTCGCGATCATTTCTTCCAAGTTGTGACCGTCGATCGGACCGATGTAGGTGAAGCCCAATTCTTCAAAGACGGCTCCGACTTTGGGAACGGCCAGCCGCTTCATGCTTTCCTTGAAGCGATGCAGATCCGGCGAAAGCGAATCGCCCACGAACGGCAAATTCTTGAACTGCTCTTCCAGGTTGTCGCTCAAAAACTGCACGGGCGGGCTGAGGCGCATTTTGTTGAGATAGCGCGGAATTGCGCCGACGTTCGGCGAGATCGACATCTCGTTATCGTTCAGCACAACCATCAGATTCGTCTTGGGCAAATGTCCGGCGTGGTTGATGGCTTCGAGTGCCATTCCGCCTGTGAGTGCGCCATCTCCGATTACGGCGACGACCTTGAAGTTTTCGCCTTGGGCATCGCGGGCGATCGCCATCCCCAAGGCCGCAGAAATGCTCGTCGAGGCGTGTCCCGCCCCAAAGTGGTCAAATTCGCTTTCGCCGCGCTTCAGATATCCGGCCACGCCGTCTTTTTGACGCAGGGTGTGGAAGCGATCGTAGCGTCCGGTAATCAGCTTGTGCGGGTAAGCTTGGTGACCCACATCCCAAACCACTTTGTCGCGATCGAGGTCAAGCGTTTGATACAAGGCCAGGGTCAATTCCACCACACCCAATCCCGGCCCCAGATGGCCGCCGCTCGTCGCCACGGTTTGCAGATGCTTCTCGCGAATTTGACGGGCAATTTGCTTGAGTTGGTGAATCGACAGACCATGCAACTGGTTGGGGTGGGTCAATTCACTCAGATGCATAGAAAAATACCTTTTATGTGTCGTGTCGTTGCAGGTTGCATATCTTTCACTCTAATCCAAACGGCGGAATCAATCCGTTCGCAGTGACAGAAATCGCTGAGGGCATCTACCCAATTTGATAGAGGGTTTGCGTCAAAAATCCGCAGAATCCTGTTAGAAAAAGTGCCCCAGCTTCGATCGCTTCCTCAATCTGCTAGCTCTGATCGCCCCGATCGCAATTGTGGGCAAACTACAGCAGATCAAGTTACGAATCTTAGGCGATCGATCCAACGCTGGAAGTTTCATCGGAAAAGCAGGTATAAAGAGAACAACCTGCGCGGCTCACGGCAGCCTTCGATCGACTCGGTGTTTTTCACCTCCCTGTTCTGTTCAATTCACCCGCCCAACTGCGTCTATGACAGAAACACAACGTCCGTCCTCGGCTTCACGGGTTCCGCCGCCGCCGCCTCCGGCTCGTCCCAACCTCAACAGCAGCGCCACCCAGCAAATCCTCAGCAGACGATGCCGCTGCCGCCGCCCGCTCCAACGGCAATCAAGCCGCCGCCGA
>JAAUTJ010000265.1 GCA_012031475.1 Leptolyngbyaceae cyanobacterium SM1_3_5
TGTCCGTCCTCCCACTGCGATCGCGCCCCTCGTGCTGTCGGGCGTGGATGCGGTCGAGATTCATACGCAGGTCGGGCGCATTGCCGACTTTGAGCGGCTGTGGCGGCGATCGAGCCGTATGCCAGTCGGCTCAAACTCGTGGCGATTAGCTGTCCCGACGGAGAAGGCTTGGTGGACTATTTGCGATCGATCTACCGATCGTTTCGGTTCATCAAGGCGCGATCGTTTGGCAGACCGACGGGCGACCGATGAGCGGCGACATTGGCGATGGCGCAACTCGTGCGGCGATTCGGCTGGGGCAAAAAGTGCTTCAGGCGAAACTTCCCGGTTTTGTGCAGCTTGCGGGCGGCACAAACTCGCACACGGTCGTCAAGCTCAAGGCGATCGGCCTCCTGAAATCGTCTGCGAACAATTCGCACGTTGCCGGAGTCGCCTACGGCAGCTATGCCCGCGTCTTGCTCGCGCCAATCTTGTCTCAGTTAGAAATGGATTCGATCGCTTTGCGCTCCCGGAACGGTATCGCGCCCTTGCCGCTCGAATCAATGCCCGATCTGCTGTGGCAAGCCGTTGAAACCGCTCACACTCTCGTTGCTCAGCTTAAGCCGATGTCACAGCCCGCGATTTCGCTTTAGTGCAGATGCCCTCGCATCTTGGTGAATCAGTTCCCGGTTGTTTCGTACCGTATTCCTCATGACATTGAACGGCAATTCTTCTGAATTCAATCATGCTGACAGTTCAAGCATGGCTCCCGCAACGCCGCTTCAGATTACAGATGACCTGAATCAGTTGCTTGAGATTTTGCCCGATCAGATTCGTTTGCATCTTCAGAACCATCCGCAGCGCGATCGCCTCGTTGAAGTCGTGATGGACTTAGGCCGTCGCCCCGAAGCTCGCTTTCCCGATGGTGCAGAATACCTCTCTGAGTCACCGATTACAGTGGCCGACTTGACCTACTGCATCGATCGCGTCGGCATGTTCAGCGGCGACAATCGAGCCGGAATTGAGCAAACGCTGCACCGAATCAGCGCCATGCGAAATCGATCGGGCGCGATCGTCGGCTTAACCTGCCGCGTTGGTCGAGCGGTTTTTGGCACGATCGGCCTGATTCGCGATTTGGTCGAAACGGGGCGATCGATCCTGATGCTCGGTCGTCCCGGCGTCGGCAAAACGACCGCCCTGCGCGAAATTGCTCGCGTTTTGGCGGACGATTTGGGCAAGCGCGTCGTGATCATCGATACGTCGAACGAAATTGCCGGAGATGGCGACATTCCGCATCCGGCGATCGGACGGGCGCGACGAATGCAGGTGGCTCGCCCGGAATTGCAGCACCAAGTCATGATCGAGGCGGTGGAAAACCACATGCCGGAAGTGATTGTGATTGACGAAATTGGCACGGAACTGGAGGCGCAGGCCGCACGGACGATCGCAGAGCGCGGCGTTCAACTGGTCGGCACGGCACACGGCAACCGCATCGATAACCTGATTAAAAACCCGACGCTTTCCGATTTGGTGGGCGGCATTCAGTCGGTGACGCTGGGCGACGATGAAGCCCGCAGGCGCGGCAGTCAGAAAAGCGTTTTGGAGCGCAAAGCCCCACCGACGTTTGATATTGCCGTTGAAATGCTGGAGCGGCAAAAGTGGGTGGTGCATGAATCGGTCGCGGATAGCGTCGATCTGCTGCTGCGAAACCGTCAGCCAAATCCGCAACTCCGCAGCGTCGATGAAAACGGTCAGGTGGTGATTGCTCGTGAAGCGCCGAGCGAACCAACGCCGCCGCGCCGTCCGATGGGCGATCCGCGCTTTGGCGGTGGCCGTGATTCGTTTAGCCGAGGGGAATCGTTTGGTGGGCGCGATCGCGGCTGGCGATCGTCCGGCCAAATGGCTCCGGTTGCATCCTACAATCGCACTGAAATCCCGATTCGTGATGCAGGTGAGCCGCTTTCGCTCAGGCAGCGGATGCCCGGAGATCCCCCATCGGAGCGGCAATATTTCGATCGCATCCTGAACGAATCGTTCGACGCGCCGCCCGCTGTCGATCTGGAAGAACGGCCCACTGTTGGCCCCAACGGGGAGGATTTGCCGCTGCATGTCTATCCGTATGCGATCAGTCGGCATCAGCTTGATCAGGTCGTGCAAACGTTGAATTTGCCGATCGTCCTCACCAAGGATATTGACAGCGCGGATGTGGTTTTGGCGTTGCGATCGCACATCAAAAATCACGCCAAACTGCGGCACATGGCAAAAGCGCGGCAGATTTCGATCTACACCGTCAAGTCGAGCAGTATGCCGCAGCTAATTCGCGCTCTTCAGCGAATGCTGAACATCGACGATCAGGGCTTTGATGAACCTGTGAATTTGAATTTGTTTGCCGACAAAGGCGACGAAGACGAACTCGAAGCGCTCGAAGAAGCCCGCCTTGCGGTCGAACAAATTGTGCTGCCGAAAGGTCAGCCTGTGGAACTGCTGCCGCGATCGGCCAAAGTCCGCAAAATGCAGCATGAACTGGTGGAACACTACCGCCTGAAATCGTCGAGCTTTGGTGAAGAACCAAATCGACGACTGCGGATTTATCCCGCTTAATTCTTCGGTTTAAGGGTAGGTTTCACGCCTACCCTTTTTTATGAATTTGCTAATTTGCATTGAAGATTTATGCTTTGTGACGATCGCCACCTCCTTCTTTTACACTGCTGAAATAGAAGACGAACTGCATCGAGATTGAACAAAATTGTGCGTAAGCTCGGATCGCGCACCAGCCGTTGCACCCAGCCGATCACGACCAGCCGGACAGCCGCCGCCACAGGTTCAACCCGCTAGAGATTAGGAAGATGGATAGACGATCGCCACGCCCGCTGCAAGTTTGATCGGACGATCGCCGTCGATCGCTTCAACCACAAGTTCGCCGTCCTCATCGCTATCTGGTTTCGCTCAGAGAAAATTGTGAACATACATTCGATCGCCACTGGCTGCCCATCAGCCCGTCATCGACCTGGGTTCCATACGAGACGCCTGATTTGGAACGGCTAAGCAGCGAATGCACCTGCTTGGGCTGCCCCACCCAAGCAGCACGATGTTTGTGAAGTTTTGTGTCTATCTCTCAGTCTTTATCAGTTTTTCAGATTCTTTCACTAAGCTTCATTCTCATCAGCAACAGCATTTTTGTTTAGAGATCTACAAAACGATCGCTGGCGTTACCTAAAGTTCATCAATCAGTCGCTGCTGACTTGTTATTGACCTGAGCGGCGATCGCGCTTGTTCAACAATGAATTGCTTCTCAAACATCCGTTTGAACAGGAACAAAGCTTATGACCATTGCTTTACAACAAAATCGGCTACGTGGCCGCTGGGAGCAATTTTGCAACTGGGTTACGAGTACCGAAAATCGGCTTTATATCGGCTGGTTTGGTGTTTTGATGATTCCTTTGCTGAGCGTTTCTGCGATCGTGTTTACGATCGCGTTTATTGCCGCTCCGCCTGTGGATATTGACGGGATTCGTGAGCCTGTTTCGGGTTCGCTGCTGTATGGCAACAACATTATTACGGCTGCGGTTGTTCCTTCTTCTAATGCGATCGGACTGCATTTTTATCCGATTTGGGAAGCTGCCAGCATGGACGAATGGCTGTATAACGGTGGCCCCTATCAGATGATTGGAGCGCACTATATTCCGGCTCTTTGCTGCTATATGGGACGCGAATGGGAACTGAGCTATCGGTTAGGAATGCGTCCCTGGATTGCGGTGGCATATTCGGCTCCGCTGGCGGCGACGGCTTCGGTTTTTCTGATTTATCCGATCGGTCAGGGCAGCTTTTCAGATGGTTTGCCGATGGGTATTTCCGGCACGTTTAACTTCATGTTTGTGTTTCAGGCGGAACACAATATCTTGATGCATCCGCTGCATATGTTGGGTGTGGCGGGCGTGTTTGGCGGGTCGCTGTTTAGCGCGATGCACGGCAGTTTGGTGACATCGAGCTTGGTGCGAGAAACGACCGAAATTGAATCGCAAAATAACGGCTACAAGTTTGGTCAAGAGTCAGAAACCTACAATATTGTGGCGGCACACGGCTATTTTGGACGGCTGATTTTTCAATATGCCAGCTTTACGAATAGTCGATCGCTCCACTTTTTTCTGGCGGCTTTTCCGGTGATTTGCATTTGGTGTACCGCGCTGGGAATTTGCATCATGGCGTTTAACCTGAATGGCTTTAATTTCAATCATTCAGTTTTGGATACGCAAGGCCATGTGGTGAATACCTGGGCGGATGTTTTGAATCGTGCCAATCTCGGCTTTGAAGTGATGCACGAGCGTAACGCCCACAATTTCCCGCTGGATTTGGCGGGTGGTGAAGCTGTGCCGATCGCCTTTCGTGCGCCTTCGCTGAGTTGATGACGGCAGCACTTCCCAGTGCCTTGCCTACTTCAGCACTGGGGAGTTTCCTCTTCATTCTTGATAACTAAGGAGAAATTCATGAGCCTCGTTACTGAATTGATTTTGAATGCGGACAGTGAATCTCGCTATCCGGCTCCGAAGGAAATTCGCATCTTTCAAGACTTTGTGAAAACGGGAGATCAGCGGATTCGGATTGCTTCAGTTTTGGCTGAAAATGAAGAGCGAATTGTGCAAAACGGCAGCGCTAGATTTTGGGAACGCTGTCCGGTCACGCCGAGCAACAGCGGCAATCCGCGCAAGACGGCTTCTTGTCAGCGCGATCAAGGTTGGTATGTGCGATTGGTGGCCTATTCGGTGTTGGCAGGAAGTGAAAAACCGCTGGCTGAAATTGGCACGGTGGGCATGAAGGAAATGTATAACTCGCTGGGGATTCCGCTGGCGAATTTGGTGGAGGCGATGCGCTGCGTGAAGGAAGAAGCGGTGTCGCTGTTTAGCCCAGAGGATGCGATCGAGGTTGGGGCATATTTCGATTACATTTTGCGGGCGCTTTCTTGAGGGTTGAAATTGGGGCTGCTGCGTTCTCGGAATGCTAGCCCTGAACTAAAGTTCGGGCTAAAAGCTGAAGTCCGTTAAAACGGACTGGGACTTGGGTTTTAACCTGTTTCAACAGGTTTTTGCTTTCAGCCTGAAATTTATTTCAAGGCTGCGTTGACAGAATGAAATCTTTTTGTCCTGAATTTTCTAATTTTGGAAGTTTCGATCGACTTTTTGACAGGAATTACACGCTTTTTCAAAGGAGAAATTCATCATGCAAGACGCAATCACGGCATTGATCAATGTTTCGGATATGCAGGGTCGCTATCTGAATGATTCGGGATTGGAGAAGCTGCGGGCTTATTTTGACAGTGGCGAAATGCGGGCGCGGGCGGCGATCGCGATCAGCGCGAATGCGTCTACCTTAGTGACTCAGGCGGTGGCGAAATCGCTGATGTATACGGACATCACGGCTCCGGGCGGCAATATGTATACCTGCCGTCGGTATGCGGCCTGCATTCGCGACATGGACTATTTTTGCGCTATGCGACCTATGCGATGTTGGCGGGCGACACGTCGCTGCTGGATGAGCGGATTTTGAACGGACTGCGGGAAACGTACAATGCGCTGGGTGTGCCGATCGGCGCGTCGATTCGGGCGGTGCAGGCGATGAAGGAAGTCACGAACGATTTGATCGGGGCGGACGCAGGGCGCGAAATGGCTGTCTACTTTGACTACATCTGCACCGGACTGAGCTAGCGATGAGCATTATTACTCGATCGATCGCGGTGGCAGACCGAGAAGCCCGCTATCTCAACCCCGGAGAACTCAGCGCCATTCGCGACTTTTACGACACGGGGAGCGATCGCCTCCGCCTTGCCAACATTCTGATTCAGAACAGTCAGCACATTGTCGATCAGGGGAGCCGTCGATTTTGGCAGCGCTGCCCGATCACGCCGAGCAACTGTGGAAACACGCGATTTCAGGCGTCTTGTCTGCGCGATCAAGCCTGGTATGTTCGCTTAGTCACTTATGCGGTCGTGGTTGGAGATACTGACCCGATCGAGCAAAGCGGCATTTTGGGTAGCCAGGTGATGTATCGATCGCTGGGTGTCCCGCTGGAAAATTTGGTGGTCTGTATGCGCTGTTTGAAAGAGGCAACGATCGACTTTCTAAGTTTGGAAGATGCGGCGATCGTTGCGCCCTATTTTGACTATTTGATTCAAGGTTTGAAGCCGTAACGCTATTACTGATTGGAAGGAGAATTTGACATGGCAAAGCGATTTGTGAACCTGACATTGCCCGTGATTCTGGAAGAAATTGAGGCGGCTTTGGAGTCGGAACTGTATAGATCGCTAACTCGATATTTTGAATCTGCCCAATCTGCGGCAAACGCTGATCGAATACACGGAAAAGCGCCTGCCGATTCGCTATCGAGAAGTGGATGAAGCGGACAATTTGGCGATCGTTCGCTCAATGCCGAGTTCGCTGGAAGAACATTTGCGCGTGGCGGCGATCGTGCGGCAGGGACTCCACTACTTGATTTATCGAGCAGAAAAGGCGGCGGTGCAGGCGAGCGTGCCTGTGGCGGAGGGTTGTTTGGTGGCGCGTTAGGAGGGGCGATCGAGCTTCGGTTGCTGTTTTGGGAAGCCCCCTAAATCCCCATGAATGGGGACTTTGAGCCGCCTTGGAGCAGGTTGGACAGGGAGGACAAGAATTTTGGTGGAGCGATCGAGATTGCCTTAGCGGGCAACTGGTCGCGAGTTCAAAGTCCCCAGCGAGTGGGGGATTAGGGGGCAGACACGAGGCATACCAACTCAGATGAATCTAGCTGCAAATTTAAAGTGAGTGGCGGCAATTTTATGACG
>JAAUTJ010000266.1 GCA_012031475.1 Leptolyngbyaceae cyanobacterium SM1_3_5
AGCCAGTCGCTCAAAGTCCAGCAGAGTTGTGGCGCGTTGGGGCGGCAGGCGATCGAGGACGGCAGATTTTTCGATTTGGTCGAGCGTGGTGCAGCGCGTTGGTCGCACAGTTCGACCAGCCGTTCATGTGCCCAAAGCGCTTCGACGGCTCGACCCGCCGCATGGTCAACCGTTTCCTCGTCTGCTCCGGCGGCGATCGCCGTGCAGGGTGCGATCGACTGCAAGCGATCGGCTGTCGTCACGACGATATCCTCAACAGTCGGATCGAGAAGCGATCGATTCAGCTGATCATCTGCGCCTCGCAACTGCAACTGCCCTTTCGCTGCGGTTCCGCCTGCGCCCGCCGTCTGGTTATAAACGGCTAGGATTAGCGCATCAGTGGGAACGACGCGCCCCATCTCACCATCGCCAAAGCGCAAAATTCCCTGACTGGCATCCAGGCTGAAATGAGCATCGGTGCGGCGAGACGCATCAAGATCCGATCGAATCTGCCAGCGTTCGATCGCGCTACCTGCCGTCCAGACTTGAATCTGACCCTGCGCGATCGCTCCCGGCAAACGAACCGCCTGATTTGGCAAGCCCGTTCCTTCACCGACAAGCATCAAGGTGGTGGTTAGACTTCCGGGCGTGGTGGCTGTTGCAGGCTCGTAGGCGATGATGAACGCTTCCGGCGTGTCTGATTCTGGGTCAAATTCGGGGTCAAAGGCGATCGCCGTAATCACGCCTGCGCCAAGCTGAGGCTTAATCGCCCGACTCGTCCAGGAATCGGAACTTTGTCAGCGGGCGGTGCGGTGCTGGGAGCGATCGCAAACGTGCTGCGAGCGGAACTGATTTGCTCGGCAGCAACGGCATTCAGGGCAATTCCCAGCAGAACCGGAGCAACATCAGGCTGTCCACTCACCCAGCAACAGCGCAGATAGTAAGCGGGCGTTGCAACCAAGCCCTGCACCGAGGCGGCGATCGTGCCCGGAATCGTGACGCGCACCGTGCCGTCCAGCGTGAACGATCGCGTGTCGTCTACGATCGCATTGCCCACAAGTGCCTGCCAATTTGTACCGTTGAAATATTCCCAAATCGTCCGCAGGCTGTGATGCGGCGGCAGATCAACCGGAGTGTGAGCGGGCGGCTGAGGCGTGGCGGCTGTCACACTTTTCGGAGGTTCCCCGACGCAGGTGCGAGTGATTGGCGAGCAGGCGATCGCCTGTTTCCGCGCTTCGGTGAGCAGGCGATCGCGATCGCCCGATATTTGAAAGCGAAACCACAAGCTCAGCGGTTGATTCTGCGGTAGTGCCTGCTCAAAGCCGAGGTAGAAAACAGGCTGCTTTTTGGCGTCGAGGCTCGCAGTTGGATTCGTGCCCCAAGGTGAAAACGGCAAGCCTTCGCGCTGCGATCGCGTCAGGTCAGTGAACGTCACACCATCAAAGCTCTGAACGGCCTGGAGTTGAACGGGCAAAACCTGCACAGCGTCAGGGTGCGAAAGCGCAGTGGTGGATTGTCGGTCGGGGCGATCGTCAGTCCGGCAGGAAGGAACAGCGTTTCAGCGGCAACGGGCGTAAAGGCGATCGCAGTCTGGGCAGGGCGGGGCGGCAGCGGTGAAAAGCCGATCAGGTCGAGGAACTTGCGGCGGTGGCGGAGCGGAATGCGGTTGGTGCGATAGATTTCCTGTTCGATCAGCCACGCCAGCAGTTCGATCAGCATGATGCCCGGATCGTGGACATTGTGATCCGTCCAGTCCGGTGCGTAGCGGGGAATCAGCGCCCGTCCTTCATCCACCAGATCTAGCCAGCGGCGCGTATCGAGATTCGGTAGGGGTAGGGGCATCAGTTCACCTCGCTGCCTTGAAGCAAAATGCGGAATGTGCCCGCCACGACGATGCGATCGGGCAGAACGGCGATCGATTCTCCCTGCGGTGTGCCGTTGAGCAGCAAATTCAGTTCGCGGATGTAGTCCACGCCCGCCACGCGCTCTAGAGTGGCCGCAATATCCGACAGATGCACGGCTCGGCCAAATCGCCAGCCTGTTCCTTCAGGTCCACCGTGCAGCGGATTGAGAAAGCGCGTTAACGCTTGCCGGACGCGATCGCCCACCAGTCCCGCTTCTGGTGGAACGAGGGGAACTACGATCGCCTCAACGCCAATCGGCAAATAGTTTGGCCCCACGATCGAAATCCGATCGGCGATCGCAGCCGGAACGCGGGCGGCTAAAAACTGCTGCACCTGCCGCCGCAGTTCAATGAGGGTTGCGGCTGCGGGTCTTGACTTTGCGGCATGATCACCAGCTTCACCCAGCCCGGAGTCGATCGCCCGTTTGGATGCGTGGTCGGCAGGCGCGGGCAACGGCGACAGCGGGCGAAGCTTCTTGTGCCAACGCTTCGTAGTCGGCCAGCGAAATCGCCTGATAGCGATGGCGAATCACCTGCGGGGCGCGAGTTTGCACTCGATCGATCGCTTCGGTATCCGCTCCGCCTTCTGCGGCTCTGGGGTTGGTGACGCTCTGCGCCAAAATGCCCGCCAGAATTTGCGAAATTGCTCCGGCTGGCACATTGCCAATCAGTCCGCCACCCGATCGATAGGCTTGCAGACGAATGTTGTCCACTCCGGCAGGTGGAATCCGGCCTTGCTGCCCGTTGCCAAACAGGATGCGCCCCTGACTGCGCTCCAAAACGAAGTGGCGATCGCTTGCGCCGGAAAAAACAGATTCGGCTGTTCCTGCCAGCGCACCCAAACCTGCGTCACCTGTCCGCTGCGGCGATCGGTAACGGTGCGAATCGCCTCGCTCAATCCCTGCTGCTGCAATTCCTCGATCAGCAAAGGCAGTTCGACCGGGGCGCGGAGTCCTTCCAGTTCGCGCACTTCGATCGCGGCTCCAGCCAGCACGGGCAGATTGCGAGCGAAAAAGACCTGATTCGGCTGAGCGTTGCTTGATCCCAGCACTTCATTTTCAAAAGTTTGGCTTTGCGTTGCCCAAACTGCATTCAGGTAAATTCCGTTGATGGGCGATCGCAGCGGTTCACCATCCGTTGTCAGCGTGCCCGCCAGCCAGGTACCAGGTTGGCCAAAGCGTGGGGCAGGGCAGGCACGGGCGGATCGAGGCTTGGGCATAAGCTTGGCTCAGCGGCGTTTTCAGCTTCAGCGTGTCCTGCGCCGTGCCGACCAAAATTACCAGTTCGCCTTTTTCTTTTTGGCGGATGTAGAGCAAATCGCCGGGGCAAACTGCGCCGTCTGGCGAGCATCGATAAGCTGTACTCGATCGCCGCTCGCTTGCAAAACTGCCGCTGTGGGTGAAGCCGTCACACCCGCCCAAATTGCCGACACCATTCCGGGCAAAGCAAGATTGCGCGTTTCGTCCTCGACGCTCAGCGGCAGCCAAGTCTTGTCCCAATATTCCCACTTCAGCAGATTGCCCAAGGCGGTTTCCTGAATGTCGAGGTAGAGGCTGATCAGGTCGGCAGGCAAGGGACGATCGAAGCCGAGATACAGCGTCGGAGTGCGATCGACGATCGGCGCAAACGGCTCAAAGCGGTTGCCCCGCCACTGCACTGCTTCACTTTGGTCTTGCCACTGAAAATCGCTGTAGGTGAGGCACACCTGCGGGCGATCGATCGGTGACTGGTAGAGATAGCCCAGCCGAAAATCAGCCAGCGCGGGCGGCGTGGTTCCACGATCATCATTTCGTTCGGTGAATCGGGGGTTGCACCCGCCCAGGTAATCTTGCGGGTGCGGGAAAAGTTTTTTCAACGATGCGGATGCGAATCCACAGCCCTTCGTCACCGTTAACTTTGGTGCTGGCAAGGTCGCCTGGAATGTCAAGCTCAAACGGATAGCCCTGCTTAAAGAAAATGAGGAGGCGATCGCGATCTGCCCCCAAACTTTGCCACTGCTGCCCGTCCCAATATTCTGCCAACAGTTGCGGCTCGCCTTCCACAGCCAGCGCTGTTTCCGCCACCTGACCATAAAAGGTGACTTTCGCGCCACGCTTGCTAAACGCCTCGGTGCATTTGAGGTAAAGTGCCGTTCCGGGCTGGGGCTGTTGCCCAAACGGATAAAACGTCTTGGTCAAGTCGAGCTTTACTCCGTCAGCAAACGCGACTTCCGGCTGAAGTCCAGAATTGAGAATGAAGTTCATCTCGATCGAGGCGTTGCTCGCCTCCAGCCTGCCCACAAATGTCGGTAAACCCAGCCTGCCGACAAGTCAGGTTCGTCGCGAGAGTGGCTGGAATCTCGAAGCGATAATTTCCTTGAGCATCCGTGTAGCCGGATGCAATTGAAAAGAAATCTCCGACAAAAACGAGTACCTCTGGAAGCGGCATTCCCTTCGCGTCTTTGATGCTGCCGCTGAGCGTCGGCGTGGCTGCGCCTTCAAGGTCTTTAAGCCGTAGCGTTTGGCTCCAGACATCCTGACGAATCACGGTTTGAATTTGGAGGCGATCGATCTGCGGCAGCACCAAGTTTCCGCTTGGCGGCAATGGCTGGTTCAGGCGGGCACGAATCCAGTCGCCCAGAATGCCGTTGATGCGGGTGGGCGCACTGGTGGCGCAGTCTGTCACCAGCCGAATCGTGCTGCTAAATTTCAGTCCTTGCGTCCCGTCGAGACTGTTCTGATCGGTTGCCTTTTCGATCGAGACAAACGGCTTGAACGGATGCCAATCTTTGCCGCTCCAAAATTCCCAGACGATCGCCAGCGATTCCCTGGCCGTCTGCGTCAGGTCAAATTGCAGTTCAATCGTCGATCGCCCCGCAATCGCAAACGAATCATGTGCCAGGTAAAGCTCGTGCGGAATCGGCTGGAGCGGTTCAAACAAGGTGAACGGCTGACGGGCGATCGCCGCTTCGGTGTGGTCGGCATACGCATCGCGATTGGGAAGCAGCGTCACCACCTGAGCGATCTGGGCAGTTGCCAGCGCGATCGCCGTTTCAGTTTCAAACATCAGCGGTTCACTGCGGCCTGCCACTTTCGCACCGACGCGAGTCCGAACCGGAACGCGACTATCCGCCACATTGGTCAATGCCTGAAAGACAACCGGAGCGCGACCCGCCTGCGCGGGCAGCAGATTGACTCCGAGTCGATCGAGAAAAGCCAGCTTGTTTTTGTCGGGTGCTTGATTGAGCCGTTCGGCCAGCGATCGCACATAGCGAGCGAAAATCTGCACGAGCGCCCAGCTTGCCTGATTCGCAGTTGGCTTCCAGTTGGGCACATAGGCGGGCAACTGTTGAAGCAGGGCGATCGCGATCGCTTCGGCCTCGCGATCGTCCAGGGTGGGCGTTCCGCTCATGTTGGTTTCGCCTCCAGCAGATAGAACGGATAAACCAGGTTGTAGAACGTGTTGGTCGATCGCACCCGATAGTCGATGTTGATCAGCAGGCGACCCAGCACGGGCATGGCGGTGACGCTGACCGTAATGCTGTCGATGCGCGGCTCCCAGGCGATCAGGGCTTCCTCAACGCGAAATTTCACCAGTTCGATCGTCGTGGTCGAAATTGGCTCAAACACCAGAGCATACAGCCCCGATCCAAAATCGGGACGCATGACTCGCTCGCCGGGAGTTGTGCCCAAAATGATGTGAATCGACTGATGAATGTCTTCCTCGTAGGCGCTGAGGGCAATCTCGCCATCAAGCTGAAGCTGTGGCGGAAATGCCCAGCCGACCCCCAAAAAGGCTTTTTCTGCCTCAAATTCCATTGCTCAGCCTCCAATCAAAACGTTGACGGCTCCTGCCAGAATGGGCGCACCACAGCCGGATAGATCGCCCATCCGCAGGGCAGGTCGTCCCCCAATTAGCACGGTCAAGCTGCCTTTGGGAAAGGGCGTTGGCGGATGAGGACCAGCAGGCGGCGGCAGTGAGCAGGTGTGTAAATCTCCGACGACAGCAGCAGGCAATTTGCCAATCAGGACGTTGGGAACGCCGGGACCTGTAACGATGCCGGGATGTCCGGTCGGGTCAGTGATGCGAGCAGCAGGAGGCATAGAAGGTTCTCCGGTCAGTAAAGGTGCGATCGAGGAAGCTGCGATCGAGAATCAATTAATCGTCACGAGTGCGCCAGTAATGTTTACAGCCGCCCCTCCGGTGATTGAAACGGCACTTCCGGTGATGCTGACGGCTCCGGTTGCGGCGAGCGTCAAGTTTGAAGCGCTGGCGATCGTAATTCCGTCGGGCGTCATGTTAATCACGTTGTTTCCCGCCACGATTTGCACCGACGTTGCCACAATTTGAACGCCCGCAGGCGACATAATCACCGTTTGATGCGGTCCGACGGGAGAAGGCGGCAGCGGAATGGTAACGGGAGGCGTGGGAGCCGTTTGCAGCGTGATCGTCGGCGGCACTTCGCTAAAGACAATCTGGTTGCCAACTAAGGTGCGAATCGTGCGAATCTGCGGAATTGGAGACGGCAGCGGCGGCGGTGCGAGAGCATTCCACAAACTGCCGATCACATAGGGCGAACCAACATCCCCATGCTCAAACGCGACCAGCACTTCATCGCCAATGTTGGGAATGAAGTAGGTGCCGTGCCCAAATCCGGCCATCGGCGTTGCCACTCGCGCCCAAGGACTCAGATCCACGCTGTCGATGAACGGCAACTGCACCTGTACTCGCCCCAGCGTCATCGGGTCGAGCAGATTGATCGCCTTGCCGACCACAACGCCGTAGAATTTGCCCTGAATCTTGTCGGCAACTTCCTCGATCGAATCCGACACCCAGCTAAAC
>JAAUTJ010000267.1 GCA_012031475.1 Leptolyngbyaceae cyanobacterium SM1_3_5
CGTTTGAAGAATATCTCGCCTATGACGACGGAACCGATACCCGCTATGAGTTAGTCGATGGGGTTCTAGTCGAAATGCCAACTGAGAGTGAAATCAACGTTTTAATCAGCAACTTTCTACTTGCAACACTATTGCCGTTGGTTTCTTACTTCCGCTTGCGGCAAAAAACGGAAGTGAAGGTGAGTAGCCGCACGGTGACAAGCCGTTGTCCTGACTTGATGGTGTTGACGGAAGCAGGCGTGATCGCCCTCAAAGGCGCAAAGCAATCGGTTGTGCAACCAGAGATGCCAACGCCGCAGTTGGTTGTGGAAGTGGTTTCCCCTGGTGAACCTGGAGATGACAACTACGATCGCGACTACATCGAGAAGCCCAAAGAATACGCCCAGCGCGGCATCCCCGAATTTTGGCAGATTGATCCAGCGCGATCGGTTGTCTTCGTGCTGACGCTGGAGGACGGCAGCTACAAGGCTAAAGCGTTTCGAGGCGGCGATCGCATCCAGTCGGAGCAGTTCCAACAATTAGATTTGACGGCTCAGCAAATCCTCACAGCAGGAGTGGGCAAGTAGCTGTTGCAAAGCACAAGGCAAACCATGACAGGAGGCGATCGCCATGACTCAAACACTCAACAAACCCAAATCCTCACAAGACAAAGTGACGGTCTACCACGATCGCACTTGGGAACAGTTCAAGCACATCCAGAAAGGGTTAGAA
This sequence comes from Leptolyngbyaceae cyanobacterium SM1_3_5, assembly GCA_012031475.1. Classification (GTDB taxonomy): domain Bacteria; phylum Cyanobacteriota; class Cyanobacteriia; order Elainellales; family Elainellaceae; genus JAAUTJ01. The sequence goes on from JAAUTJ010000267.1 coordinate 712, forward strand.
GGCGCTCCTGGAGTGAGACTGTCGTTTTATGAGGGAGAGGTTGAGATTTTTATGCCAGGGCAACCGCACGAACTCTTCAAGACCATTATCGGCTCGCTACTGGAAGCCTTCTTCTTGCATTGGAGAATTCGGGTCATTCCGACCGGATCTGTCACTCAAGAGCAGGAAGGGGTCGCCTCTGCCCAAGCGGACGAATCTTACTGTTTTGGCAGTGCCAAACCGATCCCGGACTTATCGATCGAGGTGATCTTTACCAGCGGATCAGCGACGAAGTTGAGGCGCTATCAGGCATTGGGTGTCCCTGAAGTCTGGTTGTGGGAGGATGGACTGTTCACCTTGCACCGATTGGGAGAGAACGGATACACCCGAATTTACAAAAGTCAAATTCCTGAACTGGCGAAGTTAGATTTTGACTTACTGACTCAGTGCGTTCTTGCAGGCGAAACAGACTGGCTCGAAGCAGTTCTGTCGTTTCGAGATGCGATTTCTCAGGGGTAGATTGCCATGACATCAGCAGCAATTAAACCGAAGCTGACCTTTGAGGAATACATTGATTTTTGCGCTCAAACTGAAGAACGCTACGAACTGGTGCGGGGGGAACTCATCCAGATGAATCCGCCCATTGTGCTGCACTACCGCATTGCCAAACTTCTAGAACAAGTTCTGGACGCGGCGATCGCCCAGCAGTTCAAAGATGAGCAGTGGGAGACGTTTTGCGAGGCTGGACAGCGCACCGAAGACGATAGCTCACGCTTGCCAGATGTCGCGATCGTTTCGAGAGCCGAGGCGGATGCACTGCTCGATCAAACGGCTGTGTTTCAAGCGCCAAGTTTGCTAGTGGTGGAAATTGTCAGTCCGAGTTCAGCGAGCGAGGACTACAGCGACAAGCTGAAAGAATACGAAGCGCTCAAGGTTCCTGAGTATTGGGTGGTTGATCCCCAAGGACTCGGAGCCGCAAAGTATATTGGCTTTCCCAAACAGCCGACTGTTAGCGTTTATCGATTAGTCAATGGCAAATATACTTTGCTCGATGACAACGGACAGCCACAACGATTTCGGGGCAGCGATCGCATTGAGTCTCCCACCTTTCCAGCACTCGATCTCACCACAGCACAACTTTTTCAAGGGAGGCGATCGCCATGACAGTGACACGACAGCGATTGACATTTGAAGAGTATCTGACCTATGACGATGGCTCGGATACTCGTTATGAATTCGACGATGGGGAATTAATTGAAATGCCGCCCGCGATTCGTCTGCATCGTCGCATTGCTCAATTTCTAGAGGAATGCTTCCAGCGAGAAATCGATCGACTTGGGTTGCAGTGGGAAACAGGCCGCACCGAGGTCGGGGTCAAAACCCAAAAGCTCAATGGCAGAACGACCGTTCGCTACCCCGATTTGCTGGTGTTCAATGCCAGTAGCTTAGATGGCGCGGAAGTTGACATCATCGATTTTGCGCCGGAAATCGCGATCGAAATCGTCAGCACAGGTTCAAAGAATCGCAAACGGGACTACGAAGAGAAGCGCTACGAATATCGAGCTAGAGGCATCCGAGAGTATTGGATTATCGACCCCGCACACCAAAAAGTGACCGTCCTGCTGCTCAATGACGAAGCCGATTTCTATGAGCAGGAAGAGTATCGCAACGCTCAAGTCGTTCCTTGCGGTGTCTTTTCGGAGGTGAAGCTGACCGCAGCCCAAATTCTGCTGCAATCTCAAAGCAGCAATTCAAATGAGGAGCGATCGCCATGACACAAGCTAAAACTCGCTTCACCACGATCGAGGAATATGCAGCACTGGATACCTCTGATTTACCAGAGGGCAATTACGAGTTGGTCAATGGGGTCATTATCGAAATGGGTGCTGAGGCCGATCAGAACGTCGTGATTGCAGGGCTACTGTTCTCGGTTTTCCTCCAGTTTGTGCCTTACTATCTGATTCGGCGTGGAACTGAAATTGCCGTACCCAGCCAATCTGCCACGTCCCGCTACCCGGATCTGATGGTGCTGACCGAGGCCACTCGTGCCGCCATGCGTCGGGACAAGCGATCGCTGATTACGCCAGAGATGCCTGCACCTTGCTTGGTGGTGGAAGTAGTTTCCCCTGGTAAACCTGGTAGTGACAACTACGATCGCGACTACATCGAGAAGCCCAAAGAATACGCCCAGCGCGGCATCCCCGAATTTTGGCAGATCGACCCAGCGCGATCGGTTGTCTTCGTGCTGACGCTGGAGGACGGCAGCTACAAGGCTAAAGCGTTTCGAGGGAGCGATCGCATTGAGTCAGAGCAGTTCAAGCAATTGAATTTGACGGTTGAGCAAATTCTCAACGCTGGCATGAGCCAGTAGCAGCAAGGCAACCAATCACGACAGGAGGCGATCGCCATGACACAAGCCACTCAAAAACTGACGTTTGAAGAATATCTTGCATATGACGACGGAACCGACACCCGCTATGAGCTAGTCGATGGGGAGCTAATTGCATTGCCGCCAGAAAGTAGACGGAACCACAGGATCGCCTCATTTCTGTTCGAGGCATTTCTGAAATTGGGCATCCCCTCCAGCCTGCTCACCATTGGGGTACAAATCGCTGTCGTCAGCCCAAAGGCAAGCGCTCGCCAACCCGATCTTGTGGTGTTGTCAGAAGAATGCGCGGTGGCGCTGGAGGGAGTTGATAGTGACCTGATCACCGCAGCAATGCCGAACCCCTCTCTTGTTGTCGAAGTGGTTTCCCCTGGTGAACCTGGAGATGACAACTACGATCGCGACTACATCGAGAAGCCCAAAGAGTACGCACAGCGCGATATCCCGGAATACTGGATTGTTGATCCGATTCGGGCTGTAGTGTCGGTGCTGACGTTGAAGGGCAGAAGCTACAAGACCACAGAGTTTCGCGGGAGCGATCGCATCCAGTCAGAGCAGTTCAAACAGTTGGAGTTGACGGCTCAACAGATTCTTAGCACTGGAAAAAAGTAACAGTGGAGACCTGTCGCGATCGCTTCTCCAATACATGGGACACAATGGAGAAACCTTATCTCCCTGCTGCTGTGTCCCCTTCGGAGCCTGTCGAGGCGCAATCTCAAGTTGTCATTCCATTCAAGAAAAATTGGGAGGCACTTGCTGAACTTCAGCAAGAAAACGAGCGCTTGGCGGCGGGTTGGGTGATTTCATCACTCACAGCCGCAACCTATCTGATTGCTCCTCTAGCTCCACCAGGCGGTGCCGCAACAGCAGCAGCAGGACTCATGGTGGGTGCATGGACAAGCTGGAGATCAACGAAGGTCGTTCGGTTGCTGCAAACAGGTAAGGCATTACTTCAAAGATTTGAATCTCAAGGAATTGAAATCTACCCGCGCATTCCAGTGGACGGGATGAATCCGATCGACCTGTTTGTGCGATTTCCCAAGAAGACACATCTCTTTATCTCGATCCGGTCAAAGGGCGATCGAGAGGTTGTTTACAACGAAGAGCGAGAGGTTTTGCAACTGAAGAAGCGCGGCAAGCCAGGTCTATCTCTTTGGGAACCGAACCCGCTGGTGGAACTGGCTGATTACAAAAGCTGGTTCGACAAAAACAGGGGTCTGTTTGGGATGTCCTCTAAAGAGGCAATCAAAACCCCTGCGGCAAAAGTTTTGAGTCTTTGGCATCCCACTACAGCCGAAACTCATCGAGACCATCTCTACACCGAGATGGGCGACCTCAAGCTTCTGGTACTCAGAAGAAAGGGTTCTACGTTTGTCATTCAGGAGGAGGAATTGATTAACTTTATTCAGGCTTGGTTAGACAAGTACAATTGAATAGCTTCCAGATATGCGAAAGCCCCGCGTCTCGCTGAGACAACAGGGCTTTCAAGTCAACCAGGGTTATTCACCCGCAAACTAAGGAAAAAATCCTGTCCTGCCCGGATGGAGATTTTTTTCGATCACCACTAGCTTAGCAAAACGCATGGTAGCGATCCACTGTATTTCACGAAACCAGCCAAACATACACCCGTTGGCAGCGATGGGTGTATGTTTGGCTGGCGATCGAGATACATGGATCGAGGTGTGAAAAATTAGTTTGGTGCGACCGGGTGATGCGCCCTTGCTTTTGAAAACAGCAAGGACATTACAATGCCGCAACTACCACTTTTTGGGGAAGATCCCCAAGTTGAGCCGACCGCAGCCGCGCAGCATCTAGCGATCGCCCGCGCAGTCTCACACTCGAAGCCGCGACCGCAACAGCGTACCGCGCAGTCGCGCAATGACAAGCGATCGACCCGCCCGCCATCCAAACCAACCTGCCAAATTTCGCTCACTGATTCGATCGCCCCAATTGCCCGCAGCCCGCAACGTCTGATTGAGCCACCCCCCGATCCGCCCGCTCCTGTCGAGTCGATCGCGCTAAAGAAACCGCCCGCTGAGTCGATCGCGATCACGCCATTGCCAGCAAAAAAATTGCCCGCAGGCTGGGTGAGTCCTGACGACCCCGCTTTCAACTACCTCAAGAATTGCCGTCTGTGTGGTTGGCTGATCAAGCATGGGGGACTCGATCACTCGCTTTGCTCAGGTGATTGTGGCTGGGTGATTGACTTGCAGTGGGAAGCCTGGAACGCCCAGAGGCGCAAACGCAAGGAACCAGAGCCGCAGTCCGCGACGCACACCACAGAAGCCAACGGCAACGAAACCCTCGATCTGTTCACAGTGGGCCTTGAGGGAGGTGAAGCATGATCGCAGCGGCACACCCCTCCCCTCAAAAGCTCCCCTTCGAGCAACGCATCGAGCAAGAATTCACGATCGGCAGTGGGATCGCCCCTGACCTGTTTGCCGCGACGATCGACTTCCTGGAAGACACCGGATACTGGGAAGTGCATCACGCCTTGGGGCTGGAAGTGCGTCCCCAATGGCAGACCCGCAAGCCATACAATTTTGGCGTTCTCGCCTGTCTGCAAAACGAAGATAATTCGCTTTGGCAGGGTAAACCCGAATTTCCGCTCATCAATGCCAAAGGCAAACCGCAGAAATATCAATCGCCTGCGGGCAGTGGTTCCCGCACATTTTTACCGCATATTCCTGGATCAATTCGTCGTCAAATCGCGGATCGCTATGGCGTTGAAGTCCCGATGATGGGATCGTTCTGGGACTGGTTACAACAGCGCCCAGAAATCCCTGTCTGCTTCACTGAGGGCGGCAAAAAAGCGCTTGCCCTGCTGAGTTTGGGCTACGTGGCGATCGCGCTTTATGGCGTGAATGGCGGCTATTCCAAGTGCAAGCTGACAGGCGGTCGATCCTTGATCCCCGATGTCGCACAGTTTGCAGTGGCAGGCCGCAAAATTACGCTCGCCTTCGACCAAGACGCAGAAGCCAAAACCCGATCGCGCGTGAATGTCGCGCTCTGGCGATTTGGTAGCTTGCTCAAAGCGGCTGAGTGTGAGGTGTCGATCGCCCGCTGGGATGGTCAGCACGGGAAGGGCGTAGACGATCTGATTGTGCGTCAGGGAGCAGCGGCTTTCGATCGCGCCGACCAAAATGCCCTCTCACTTCAGCACTGGCAGTTGTGGCAACGGCTAGAGAACCGCTTAACCTATGCTGCTTCAGTCCGCGTCCATCAGGCCGATCTTACTCATCTGGAGATTGCCCACCTGCCACAAACAGGCATCATCGCGACTGCCGCGCCCAAAGGGACAGGCAAAACCAAGCTGACTGCCCAGATAGTCGGTGTGAGTGAATCGGTCTTGAGCGCAGGCCACCGCATTGCGCTGATGCGAAATTTGTGTGAGCGGCTGGGACTCGACTATCGGGGCGATCTCGATCGACAGGGAGGACGATTCATCAACGGGTCAGGCTACGCCATGCGAGTCGGCTTCTGTGTCGATGCCCCTGCTTGACTGACAAAACTAGGAAGCTGGAAGGTCGCTCAGGACAATGAATTCACGCTTTAACGACTGCTGATGTTGTTTGCTTGATGCCATTGATGGTTGTGGATCAGCAGTGCTCGCTAGCAGCA
>JAAUTJ010000268.1 GCA_012031475.1 Leptolyngbyaceae cyanobacterium SM1_3_5
GGCGCGATCGTGGGGAATGAAAGTAGCGGCAGTGGCAGATTCGGCCAGCGCGATCGAACTGCTAAAGCGATCGCCCTTCGATGTGGTCTTAGTGGACAGTCGCTTTGCCGATGCGATCGACCAGCTTCGCCAACTGGCTTTGCCGCTGCTGCTGACGCCCAAAAATCAACCGAACACCTTGCGCGACATGATGCTGAGCAAGCCTGTGAAGCGATCGCAGTTTCACGCCGCCTGATCGCGCTGCTGCATCAATCGGCACCTGCGATCGCGCCCTGCGCCCAGAGCGAAATCGCAAGCTTGCCAAACAGCATCGCGCCAAGTTCAGGCGACAGCATGGCTCAATCCTTGCGCGTACTGGTGGCAGAAGACAACGCCGTCAATCAAAAGGTGATAATGCATCTGCTGAAGCGGCTCGGCTATCGAGCCGATTTGGTGAAAAACGGACATGAAGTCCTGACGGCACTGCACGACGCTTCGCAGCCTTATGACGTGGTGCTGATGGATGTGCAGATGCCAGAAATGGACGGCATCACCGCAACACAGGAAATTTGCAAACGCTGGCCGCACGATCGCCCACACATCATTGCCGTTACCGCCAGTGCCACCCAAGGCGACTACCGCAACTGCCTCGAAGCCGGAATGGACGACTACTTGAGCAAACCGATCGACATCAACAGCCTTAAGCAAGCTCTCAGCCGTTGCCCTGTCCGTCCACCTGCTGATCCACCGCTGCCAGTTTCCACAGCGGCGCTCGATCCGCAGGCCGCCCAGGTGCTTTATGAACTGCTGGGCGCAGAAGTGCTGGTTGAACTGATCGACAGCTACAGGCAAGAATCGCCGCGACTGCTGCAACGGATGCAGGACGCGATCGCTGAGCGTGACGCGATGGCGCTGCGACTGGCGGCTCACACGCTCAAGGCCAGCAGCGCCACTCTGGGCGCAATTGCGCTTTCGCAACTTTGCCAATCGATCGAAATACAGGCCATGCAGGGCAAATTCACCTCGATCGAACAACTGCAACGGGTCAAGCTGGAATATGAGCAAGCGATCGCTGCCTTGATGCAGTCGTTTGTGCCACAGGCGATCGCTTCACAGGTTGGCTAGTCGCCCACTTGCCCTTCCCAGCGTGACATTCGATCGCTACCAGAGTGCGCGAACCGCCTGTCCGTCCTGAACGCCCGTCGTGGTTGTGGTGGTTGTGGTTTGGTCGAATGCCGTGCCGCCTGTTTGTCCGGTGGTGTTGGCAGGTGCAGGAAATGTCGGGGTTCCAGTTGTCCCACCAGTTGCGCCTGGAGTGGCTGTTCCAGTGACACCTGTTCCAGTCCCGCCTGCTCCAGTTGTGGCCGGAGCTTGAGCGATGCCTGCACCTGTTCCGGTAGCTTGGGCGTTGTACGGGGGACAACGACACCAGGGCTGACAACACTGGGATTTGCTGCTGTGCGGCCTGCATTTCCGCCACCGCCTGCAACGCCAAGGTTGTTTGAGAGGCTACCTTGTGTGCCCGCTTGTCCGGTCGTGGCTTGTCCAGCAGTCGGCTGTCCGGTGTTGTTTTGTCCGTTCACAACTCGACCATTGACAACGCTGTTGTTAGGTGTGCTTCCGGCTGCGCCTGCTCCAGTTGTGCCCGTCGTACCTACGCCGCCTGTCGTACCTACGCCGCCCGTCGTACCACCTGTTGCCCCACCTGTTGAACCGCCCACCGATCCGCCTGTGGATTGCGCTTCAGCCCGATCGATAAACTGTTCGCTAATGGCGTTGGGGTTCGCAGCCAGATAAAGCGCCAGCGGAGCGCACAAAATCCGGCAATTCCAGATGCACCGATCGCGATCGCCCAGCGCTTGTTTGATTGACGATTCTGGTTCATTTTCAGTCCCTCCATGCGTTGAATATCAAGCTAAAAACTCAAGAAATAAATCGAAAGATAAGTTTGGAATTTTATGGACGTGCTGATGCAACTGCACGACAGCTATTCTTGCAATGTAATAAGTATTTGTGCGATCGTTTATCTGCCTGGAGTGCGAGATCGATCGATTCAGCAGGTAGATAGTGTGGTATAGAATGTGCCATGAAACTATCGCATTACGATCACTCGCATTCCCGGTTGAACGATCGCGAATAGTTCTTCAATATCCGGGTTGAACATTCGCAAACAGCCGTGTGAAGTCGCCGCCCCGACTGAATCCGGGTTCGATGTGCCGTGAAAGCCGATCGAGTTTCTGCCGTCGCTCCAAAAGCCGATCCAGTGGTCGCCTAGGGGATTATTCGGATCGTCCGCGCCGATTCGCTCATCGGTCATCGGGTGAATCCAAATCGGGTCTTGAATCATCTGCATCACTTCAAACGTTCCGGTTGGCGTTTCCCAGCCTTCCTGCCCGATCGCGATCGGGTAAGTTTCATCAGCGACGCGCGATAGAGTCCAACTTTTCGCTGGCTCAAGCTGACGCGCAGATTGAGTTCAGTCGATTGCGCGATTTGCTGCTTAAGTTCGGTGTGGTCTTCTGTCGTGATGACCGGAATGTCGGTCTGAGATTCTTGAGGCCGCAGAAATGATGTCTGCGAAAGGACAATAAACGGTAAAACTCCCAATATGCCGATCGCGCCGACAAATCCAGCCAGTTTTGCAGAGCGGTTCATAACCGTGAAGCGATTGAAAGAACAGAACGAACAGAACACAGTGCGATCGAACGCGAAAACAGCAGGCGATCGCATCAGTCGCAAGCTGGAAACTTCAGAATCTCAAGGCATTTTGTTGGGGCGACTGTCCGCAGGTAATCTGCGATCGATTTTTAGATCTAGCACTGCGCTTGGGAATGCAGGAAATCAATTTCCTGGCTAAAAGCTCAAACCCATTGAAATGGGTTGCGGATCGCGAGCAAGGTTGTTAGTCCGTTTGAACGGACTTGAGCTTTCAGCTTTGAATTTTAATTCAGGGCGTTTCTTCCGAGATCTGAAATCTTTTGTGATATTCGCGGCCTCACGAGTCGATCGATGCGATGCTAAGATCAATGCTGACAATTCTCCTTAATGTCGATCGGATTATTGTAGTAACAATTTCGCATTTGAACTCCGCCTTACCGCCGCAATGGTCAATACTTCTACTCCCGTTTCGCCCGTCCAAAAGTCCTCCAAAATGGAAGGCATCAAAGAGCGTAGTCACGCCTTGCGCGAACCTGTCGCTACCGAAATTCTGCAAGATACGACGCACTTCACCGAAGAAGGCATTCAGATCCTCAAGTTTCACGGCTCCTACCAGCAAGACAACCGAGACAACCGCATTAAGGGGCAGGAGAAAGACTACCAGTTCATGCTGCGGACGCGCAACGCAGGCGGCTTCATTCCGCCGCAGCTTTATCTGGCGATGGACGAGATGAGCGATTCGCTTGGCAATCACACCTTGCGCGTCACAACTCGTCAGGGCTTCCAAATTCACGGGATTTTGAAGCGCAATTTGAAGGAAGCGATCGCACGATCGTTCGCAACATGGGTTCCACTTTGGGCGCGTGTGGCGACCTCAACCGCAATGTCATGGCTCCGCCCGCCCCGTACAAGGACAAGCCGGAATACGTGGTCGCCCGTGAATATGCGGACAAGATCGCAGATCTGCTGATGCCTCGCACCGGAGCATATTACGAAATTTGGCTGGACGGCGAGCAGGCGATTACTGGGGAGCCGAATCCGGAAATTCAAGCCGCACTAAATCGCAACGGCAACGGTACCGTCTTCCACGAAAGCGAAGAACCGATCTACGGCACGTACTACATGCCGCGCAAATTCAAGTGCGCCATTACGGTTCCGGGCGACAACTCGATCGATCTGTTCTCGCAAGACGTTTCCCTCGTCGTGATCACGAACGAACAGGGCGTACTGCAAGGCTTCAACGTCTACGCAGGCGGCGGACTGGGACGGACGCACAACAAAGAAGAAACCTTTGCGCGAATTGCCGACGAAATTGGCTACGTCGAAAAAGAAGACATTTACGATGTGCTAAAGGCGATCGTTGCCACACAGCGCGACTATGGCGATCGCGTCAATCGCCGCCACGCCCGGATGAAATATCTGATCAACGATTGGGGCGTGGAAAAGTTCCGCAGCGTTGTCGAAGGCTTTTGGGGCAAATCGTTTCAGCCGTTCCATCCCCTCCCCGACTGGAAGTACAAAGATTTCCTGGGCTGGCACGATCAGGGCGACGGCAAGCTGTTTTTGGGTATTTCGATCGAAACGGGCGCATCCACGATACGGAAACGCTGAAGCTGAAAACCGCCCTGCGTGAAATTGTCGAGGAATACGCGCTGCCAATTCGCCTGAGCGCCAATCACAACCTGGTTTTCTACGACATCGACCCGGAACTTCAGCCGGAGATTCAGGCAATTCTCGATCGCTGCGGCATCAAGATGGAAACTGCGATCGATCCCCTCGTTCGCTATTCGATGGCCTGCCCTGCTTTGCCGACCTGCGGCCTTGCGGTGACGGAATCCGAGCGGGCGATGCCTGGAATTCTCGATCGCATCCGCGCCCTGCTCGATCGGGTCGGACTGGAGCAAGAACATTTCGTCACCCGGATGACCGGATGCCCAAACGGGTGCGCTCGTCCGTATCTGGCAGAACTCGGCTTTGTCGGTCAGTCGCCCAGCAGCTACCAAATCTGGCTGGGAGCCGACCCGCACCAAACCCGCCTCGCGCAGCCATATCTCGACAATCTGCACATTGACAATCTCGAAGCTGCCCTAGAGCCGCTGTTTGTCTACTTCAAGCAGGAAAAGCAAGAGCGCGTCGAGCCAGAAAGCTTTGGCGACTTTTGCGATCGCGTCGGCTTTGATGCCCTGCGTCGCTTCGCCGCTGCCTATCAGCCCACTCCGGCCAAAGTGCGCGGCAAATATCGCGTCGGCGTTCGCGATGAGGTGTACGATCGCCTCAAGAAACACGCGACGGAAAAAGGCGTTCACATGAGCGAAATTTCCTCCAAGGCGATCGAGGCTTATCTCAATTCGATCGAGTAGTTTGAAGCTGAATTAATCTTGGTTCGATCGATCGTCTTTGTGATGATCGATCGATTTTCGTTGAAAGGTTCAAAAGCTCTCATCCGCTCAACAATTTGTGCTGGGTGATTCAACCAAGTGTGATTTTGAGATTATTGGCGGGATTAGAATGTTTGGTTGCGCTGATGTAATCGCTTCTCTGGTAGCTTGCCATGCGCTGATCCGCCTCGCAGTCTCCACTTTTCTTCTGCCTAGGGTGACAGATGAGCGATATACAAGAAATGCTGTGCCTCCAGATAAGACACAGCACTCAGTACGGAAGAGTTAAAGGTAGGAAGCGTTAAATTTAAGCGTCGGCTTCTTGTGCCGCTGCTTCAGCCTTGCGCTTGCGGAGCAGGCTGGCAGTGAGGGCGATCGCGCCCGGAACCAAAGCAGGTGTAGGAACTGGAGTAGCGCCCGGAGTGAAAGAAGCCGTGAATGCTGTGTCATCCACTCCGCCACCAATGAACGTTTCCCAGGGAGTTGACGTTAGCAGGCTGAAATCCGACCCGTTGTTTCGGAAGACAAAGCCTCCACCTGCATAGACGTCCTGGAAGAGGTAGCCCATGCCTGTCACGCCATCATCTCCATCGAAGAAGCCTGAAGCGCTGAGGAATGCCACGTATTGCTGGCCTGCGGTGAGATTAATGCCACCCGTGTTGAAAACAAATTCTTCAAATGCTGCTGCCGAAGCTTTTGACTGGGCAGCGCTCTGATAGAGAATGTCTCCGATCGCTTTCGTGCCATCCCACTGCATGACATAGGCTGCAAAATCTACTGTGCCAGCATCAAGGCCACCAAGCCGGAAGGAGAAGTTTGCAAACGTTGTCAGAGCCTACGGTAAACGTTTGACCGTAGGTAGCCGTGTTGGGTTCACCAAACGCAGTGATGGAAGAAGATCCGTTCCAGCTTGGTGTTGTGTTGATGGTCAGCGCTTGTGCGGCTTCTCCTGCACCCATCGAGAGGCAGGCGGCTCCGATCGCAGCGATCGAAAGCTTAGCAGCGTTTAATTTAATCATTCAATTTGAGACTCCATTTTGAGGTGAATTTCGGTAGAGCATCCCTCAAACGGAACTAGCAAAACCGCGACTCAGTAATCTCTCGGTGCGGTTCTGTATTCATCTTGCTCAGTAATTTCCACATCTGCAAGTTTTCACGTAAAGCTTTGCGTGAAATTCGCGAAATTTGTGCTGTAAGTGAATTCTTTTCCTGGGTATATTACGGGGATTCGCCAAACATGCTAGGGAAAGCAAGGTGTAGCTGGGTTTACCAGATTCTTGCGGAGGAAGGCAGCGATCGCGCAGCTTGCAGAATGGGATCGCCCCGACTAAGCCGAAGCCGTCGATCGTCCCCTTTCGCCCGCAGCACCGCCGCGAAAGTGTGATAGATTTCCTGAAATTTAGCTTATTCGAGCAAGTTTTCTAGAATCAAGATAGCTTCCCTGTCAGCGCGGATTTCCTATGGCTTTTCTTCTGTTACTCGTGCATTGAGCCGATCGCCCTCACCACCGAACTCGTCGCCAAACTCAAGCAGCAACACGCGCTGACGCTGAACGGCATCGCCCGCATCCCCAAAGGGCTGGTTGCCAGTGCGATCGCGCAGTCTCAGCAGCGCAGCTTGCTCTGGATTGCGGCCACTTTGGAAGAAGCCGACGCGTGGGCAGCGCAGCTTGAAGCGATG
>JAAUTJ010000269.1 GCA_012031475.1 Leptolyngbyaceae cyanobacterium SM1_3_5
GCAAAGGCTGCGGGTCCATGCCGCTCGAAGTACACCATTGCCAGCCACCATTATTCGCAGATTGGTCGCCATCATAAAGCCGCTGCATGAAATATTTTTCACCAAGCTGATAGCTAACAAACAAATCTTTGCACAAAAAACTTGCAGTAATCATCCGACAGCGATTGTGCATCCAGCCTAATTCGTTCATCTGGCGCATCGCGGCATCCACGATCGGATAGCCCGTCCGTCCTTCACACCAAGCCTGAAATAATCAGGGTTATTGTCCCAAGGAAAATTCTTCAACAGCTTGCGATAAACGCCTTCCGCCAGTTCAGGAAACCAAAACAGCGCATGTTGATAAAATTCGCGCCACGCCAATTCTTGTCGCCAAGTTCGCAAACTTGATTCGGCTTCATCACTGCGAAGATTTTGCGCCACCTGTTCAGTTGCCGCCCAAACGGTGCGAACGCCGATCGCCCCAAATTTCAAAGCTGCGCTGAGATGCGAAGTTCCATCTTCATTGGCGGGAAAATTGCGCTGTTCTTTGTAGTCGGAAATGGCGCGATCGCAAAATTCTTCCAGCCGCGTTTGTGCCGCTGTTGTCCCCGGATTTAACAGCAAAGGATTGTCCCACACAAACCCCAATTCTTTCGCACTGGGTAAGGGAATTGCACCGACTTTTCGAGCGGCTTCCTGTTCGGATTCAGTCATTCCGATCGCCTGCTCCAAACTGTTAGCAGGTGCAGCTTTCGGCTTGCTGCTCCAGTTGCGCCAGTAGGGACTAAAAACCGTGTAGGGCTTGCCGCCTCCCGTCAGAATTTCCTGCGGCGGATGCATTAGCTGATCCCAATAGCCTTGCACCTCGATATTAATTTGCTTAAGCGCTTCAGCAACGTTGCGATCGCGCTCTCGGCCATACGGTTCAACGTCGCGATTCAAATAGACGGCTTTCGCGTCCAAGGCTTTAGCAAGCTTTGGCAATCCTTCGATCGGCGGCTGATGCAAAATAATCAGTTGCGTTCCAGCTTTTTGATAGTTTTTCTGCAATTCCTGCAAGCAGCCAATCATGTAAGTAACGCGAGTAGCGGCAATATCATCGCGCCCTAGATAAACCGGGTCGAGACAGAATACGCCGACGACGCGATCGCTGCGCTTGCGAGCTTCCGCCAGCCCAACGTTATCCACGCTCCGCAAATCGCGACGATGCCAAAACAAAATCAGGTCAGACATTTCGATCGAAGCCAACAGTTCTTTTGTTCAGGATAGTTCAGAGTGGTGAATCTGCGGATCATCCGATCTTAGTAGAATGAGTACAAGTGCTTTGGAAGGAGCGATCGAAATGGTACAGAATCCTACAAAAAACCTGACGCTAGAGGAATTTCTGCAACTGCCAGAAACCAAACCCGCCAGCGAATACATTGACGGTCAAATTATCCAAAAACCCATGCCCCAAGGAAAACACAGCACAATTCAAGGCGAACTGACGGCGGCGATTAATGCCGCGCTCAAACCACGACAAATTGCCAGAGCTTTTCCTGAACTGCGCTGTACGTTTGGGGGACGATCGATCATTCCTGACATTTCTGTCTTCACCTACGATCGAATTCCGGTTGATGCGAATGGCGAAATTGCCAATGTGTTTCAGGCTGCACCCGACTGGACGATCGAAATTCTTTCGCCCGACCAAAATCAAACCAAAGTCACTCGAAATATTCTCCACTGCCTCAAGCACGAAACCAAACTCGGCTGGCTGATTGATCCAGATGAGCGAATCATTTTGGTGTATTTTGGCGATCGCAGCGATGAATATTTTGAAGACCCCGAAGCCACAATTTCCACTCCAGAATTTGCGGCTGATTTGCGGTTGACGGTTGGTGATATTTTTAGCTGGTTGGCTCGATAGCTTGACCGTAGTACATTTCTGTAATACAACTAGATTACACCTGCTGATTCGATCGATTTCTAAAGAAAAAATGCCAGACTTTAGCTTATTTGATTATTACTTAGTGCTGGATTTGGAAGCGACCTGTTCCGATCGCGGTGAACTCGATCGGCGGGAAATGGAAATTATTGAAATTGGCGCGGTGATGGTCGAGGCGGAGAATTTAACGACCGTCAGTGAATTTCAAACCTTTATTAAACCTGTTCGCCGCCCAATTTTGACCGAGTTCTGTAAGTCCTTGACTTCGATTACTCAGGCACAGGTTGATTCGGCTCCGGGCTATTTGGAAGCGATCGCCAACCTCAAAACCTGGCTGTCAAAATATCCAAATTCGCTGTTTGGATCTTGGGGCGATTTTGACTACCGACAGTTCAAGCAAGACAGCGAGTTTCATCGCGTTCCGCCGCCGATCGCCTTGCAGCACGTCAACCTGAAAAAAGCTTTTAGCAAAGTGCAAGGTTTACCGAAGCGACAGGGCATGAACGAAGCGCTACAGCTTGCCAAAATTGCACCAGAAGGAACGCATCATCGCGGCATTGATGATGCTCGCAATATTGCCAAATTAATGCCTTACATTGTGGGAAGAAAGCAGCTAGAGAATTTCTAGCTTTGAGGCAACAAAAAAGGAGGGAATTCACCCTCCTTTCAAATCAAATTCGATCGCGAAGCTTGCGGAACGGTATCGCCCAGCTTATGCTTCTGTCGGATCAACGCGAGCGTAAAACAACCCGCGAATCTTCACATCCAGGGCTTCTTTGCCGCCCATGTCGGTGTCAGAAGGCTGGATGCTCTCGAAGGTTCCGGCAATTTCGCCGCTGACGTTATCAACCTTGGCAACCTGAAGCGAAATCCGGCCTTTGCCCAAGTCAAAGCTCTTGATGTTTTCGCGCTCAAGTTCTTCGCTGTCACCGCGACCAGGCAGGGCAACGGCAGTGTCATAGCCCGCCGTTAAACCGCGACCTTTGGGATCGAGGAAGTTTGAGGTGCGGTAGGACGGAACGCGGAAGTCGCCTTCAAAGTCTGTCGCAGAGTTGATGCTGGTCAATCCCGGTTGCGACTCAGCCACCAAGCCCTTGATGCTGAACAGGAAGGGGACGCGCTCCCCACCCGGAAGCTGCACGGTGATCGCCTGGAAGTCAAAGCCGTCTTCTTCGACAAAGCGGAGTCCGCCGTCTTTGAGCGGCTGGAGTTTGCCGCTGACCTGATCGATCGAGGAGGTGTAGCGAGTCAGTTGACGACCTGCAATGTACTGAGCAGACTGCCGCTTATTGGTCGGTTCTTCCTTAATGAAAATGCTGGTCGGCTCCAGACACAAATCGGAAACCTGGTAGGTTTGGCTCGGATCGATCGGAATTGATCCCCGGCTGGTTTCGCCAAGCTGCGGGCAGGAGTTTGCCAGACCCGTCCCGCGAATTTCTTCGTAGGTCAGGGGGCCGTCTGCGTCGCTGGCTGCTCCACTGCAAGCGGTCAAAAATCCTAAGCACACAGCTAAGAAGGCAACAATTAAAGCGCGATACCTCATGGTCAACCTCAAAATCAATGTATAAGTCCCTGCCATCGGGTTATCTATGAGCTGGGCAGCTTGGCGGGCTGGGCAGCTTGGCAGATGCCTTGTCTGGGAATGGACGCGATTCTTCTCCAAACAGCGATCGCCACCAGAACAACTCAACCTGTCAAGATAAGCTAAGTTACAGAAATCAATTGCAACATCGCTTATCACAGGTCTAATACTGCATTTTACAGGGCATTGTCGCCTTTATTAGAAGTTAGGAATTGAAGTTAGGAGGTCGGGGATGGGATCACATGAGCCGCACAAGTCAAACACGAATGAGCTTGCGATCGAGCAAGAAGCGATCTCAACCGCCATTCGGATTTTGGCCGAACGGCATCGGGGCGACGAGCGATCGCTGCTGAAAATTCTTCGCACTCTTGAAGCGCTGCACCGCGAAATCTGCGAAGGACTCTTCCAAGAAGCCCTCCCAACCAATCGGCAAGCGCTCTACAGTTTTCTTAAAGATATTGAGTCAGAAGGCGGCTGGCCGTACATCAAACGAATGCGAATTCAAGCCCTGCTTGTCAATTTGCTAGAAGCAGAAAAACAAGCGGAAGCCGCTGCTTCTGACGGTGATTCGGTGAAATCGGTAGAATAAGAAAAAGCGACTAGAGGCAAGCGCATGATTCCTACCGTTATTGAACAGTCAGGGCGCGGCGAACGCGCATTTGACATCTACTCGCGCCTGCTGCGCGAACGCATCATCTTCCTCGGTCAGCAGGTTGACTCAGACATTGCCAACCTGATCGTGGCGCAAATGCTGTTTCTGGAAGCCGAAGATCCCGAAAAAGACATTTACCTCTACATCAATTCTCCCGGCGGCTCGGTCTATGCAGGCATGGGCATTTTTGACACGATGACGCACATTCGCCCGGATGTCTGCACAATCTGCGTTGGACTGGCGGCCAGCATGGGCGCATTCCTGCTGAGCGCGGGCACGAAGGGCAAACGGATGAGCCTGCCCCACTCGCGGATTATGATTCACCAGCCTTTGGGTGGAGCGCAAGGACAGGCGATCGACATCGAAATCCAAGCCAAAGAAATCCTCTATATCAAAGACACGCTTAATCACTATCTGGCTGACCACACCGGACAGCCGCTAGAGCGAATTGAGCGCGACACCGATCGCGACTTCTTTATGTCGCCCCAAGAAGCCAAAGACTACGGCCTGATCGATCAGGTGATCGACAAAACCGCAGTGGGTAGCCGTCCCACCGCTGTTTCTGCATCTTAGAATTCGCGGTTGCAATGGGCTGGAGGGGTGGTTCATCAGAACTGCCCCTCCATTTTTTAGAACGGCGATTGTCCAGGAGACGATTGCGATTCGAGGAATTTTAGGAAATCGAGCAGTTCGGCATCGGTGAGCTGCTGGCGCGATCGCTTCCCATAGGTTTTCTCTAGATGCTCGCGTCCCTTCACGTTCGTCCAGCCCAAGCGCTTCAGTTCCACGCTGGTGCGGGCGATCGCATCCGACATATCGATCGGCTCCGGCTCTGGCTCTGAAATCGGCTGCGGCTCTGGTTCCCAAGTCGGCAAAGGAATATCGGGAATGCCTGCAACCGCGACCGGAACGGGTTCAATGACGCGCTCCTCGATCGGCTCGCTACCGACGGTCTGCGGAGCAACCGCTGGCTCGATCACGGGCAGGGCAGGGCTGAGATCGATCGGCAAACTGGCGGGCGGCTCGGCAGGGGCGATCGCAGGTTCCGGCGCAGTGACGCGCAGTTGCAGGTCGTAGCCAGACTGGATCGTCGGTTCTGAGCGGACAGAGAAAGGTTCGATCGGGGCGATCGGCTGGAGCGTCAGCATTTCGAGTGCCCGCAGTTTGGCTCGGTCTTCGGCCTGTTCAACATCGGCTGCTGCCGCCATGCCGCTAGTCAGCGGCGTTCCGCCGATTTGCACCAGCGCCCGCACAACAAATTGATCGTCGTGCATGGTCAGCAGTTCCGCGACCAGACTGGCGTTTGGGTAGCGAGCCTGAAACTGAGTCAGCAGGGCGGCAAGTTTAGCCGAATCGCTGGTAGTGGCGGCAAAGCGATCGTCTGCAAAGCTATAGCTGGCGGCATCCGCACGGGCGAAGCTGGATTGGGCAGGGTCTTTGACGGGAAGCTTGGGCATGGTGTCGGCTGGGATGTAGGCTTGATGGGCGTATTGGATTTGATATTGTACTGGTCGATCGCACTCTTGGCGCAAAGCTTCACAGAAATCAGTCATTCTGTCGCTCTACACATGAAACCTTCGAGTGGAATAAGAGATGATAGGAAGATGAGGCGATCGATATTGATGTGATCGGTTCGATCTAAAGCCTCACGGCCATGCTACCGGAAGATTGATGACAAACTTGGTGAACGCTCCCGATTTAGGACTGAATACGCTGCTGCTGCTGCCCGTTTTGATTGTGCTAGAGGCAGTGCTTTCTGCGGACAATGCCATTGCGCTGGCAGCGATCGCGCAAGGTCTGCACGACCCGAAGCTTCAGCGCAACGCCCTCAACCTTGGCTTGGTCGTCGCCTTTGTGCTGCGCGTCGGGCTAATTTTGGCAGCAAGCTGGGTTATTCAATACTGGCAGTTTGAGCTACTGGGAGCCGCCTATCTGCTGTGGCTAGTCTTTGAGTATTTCACATCAAACCAAAGTGAAGGTAAAGAACATCACGGCCCCCGCTTCACCTCCCTCTGGCAAGCGATCCCTGTGATTGCCTTCACCGATCTGGCTTTTTCGCTCGACAGCGTTACGACGGCGATCGCCGTCTCCAAAGAAACCTGGCTGATTTTGGTCGGCGGCGCGATCGGCGTCGTCACCCTGCGCTTCATGGCCGGACTGTTCATCCGCTGGCTCGAAGAATTTGAGCATCTCGAATCCGCAGGCTATCTCACCGTTGCCCTCGTCGGCCTCCGCCTGCTGGTGCGCGTCTTCAACGACAGCCTCGTCCCCCCCGAATGGATCATGATCAGCGCGATCGCCATCCTCTTCACCTGGGGCTTCTCCAAGCGCGTCGAATTTGCTGCCGAACGACCCGCCAACAGCGCGATCGAGTTTGAAAATCAGCCCGTCAAAGAGACCCAAGAGATCTCCGCCGACTAGCAAGCAACACGCGAGGGCAGTAAGAGCGAAGCAGTCGGCAGACAATCAGACGCGCTGCCCACAGGTGACTTGCCGACTGCTTCGCCCCGACAGACCAATCGATCAC
>JAAUTJ010000270.1 GCA_012031475.1 Leptolyngbyaceae cyanobacterium SM1_3_5
CAAAAGGTTTGTAGGCTAAAAGCTCAGCCTAACGCCCGACTGCTTTGGCGACAGCGTTGAGTAAATCCTCTGGCTCAACCGGCTTGGCCAAATGCATCTCAAAACCCGCGTCCAGCGCCTGCATCTGGTCTTCGGCTCTGGCATAGGCCGTCAGCGCAATTGCTGGAATATGCGTATCTTGGCGCTTTTCCTGCTCGCGCAGCTGCTGAATCAGCTCATAGCCGCTGGTCATCGGCATCCCAATATCGCTAATCAGCAGATCTGGCTGAAAGTCGGACAGGGCAGCGATCGCAGCAGCGGCAGATTGAGCGGCGATCGTTTCGGCTCCATGACCTTCGAGCAGCAGTTGCAGGAAGTCTCGCGAATCCGGTTCGTCGTCCACGATGAGGATACGGCAGTTTGTGAGTGGAGGGGGGTTGGGTGTCGGGTATCGGGTGTCGGGGGTTAGCGGGATCAGGTTCGACTTGAGCGGGAGGGAAATGGTGAAGGTTGCGCCTGATTTTCTCCGGGACTGGCAGCGGAAATGGTGCCGCCGTGCAGTTCGACTAGGTGACGGACGATCGCCAAACCCAAGCCTAAGCCGCTGTGCAATCGGCTCATCGACGCATCTTCCTGGCGAAAATACTCGAAGACATGCGGCAGGAAGGCGGCGGGAATGCCGATGCCTGTGTCGGAGATGCTGAGACGGGCGTAGGGTGCCGGGTGTCGGGGATCAGGTGTCGGTAATCGATCTGCGATCGCGCTGTCGGGTGTCTGCTGTTGACTCTCGCCCGACACCCGACACCCGATCTCTGACACCCCTTCCAGCCGAATTTCGACTTGTCCGCCGCTGGGCGTGAACTTGATCGCGTTGGAGAGCAGATTCCAGATAGTTTGCTGGAGACGGTTGGGATCGCCAGAGATGGCGGGGATCGATCGATCGAAACTCGTTGCAATTTCGATCGATTTGGCTTCGGCAGCAAGACGCATCGTGTCGATCGCCGCTTCGATGCAGTCGATCAAACTCACCGATTCCACGTTCAGCGAAAGTTTGCCCTGAATGATGCGCGACACATCGAGCAGATCTTCGACCAGTTGCGTTTGCAATCGGGCGTTGCGCTCGATCGTCTTCAGGGCGCGTAAGGTTGAAACTTCGTCATATTTGCGCGTTTGCAGCAGTTTTGCCCAACCGAGGATCGGGTTGAGGGGTGATCGCAACTCATGTGACAAAACGGCGAGAAATTCATCTTTGATTCGATTCAGGCGGCTCAGTTCTCTGGTTTGATTCCGCAAGGCTTCTTCGGCCAAACGGCGATCGGTCGTGTCGCACACGATGCCGATCATGCGCACGGCTTCACCGCGATCGTTGCGGTAGACGCGGCCTTTGCTGGTCAGCCAGCGAGTGCTGTCATCCGGCCAAATGACGCGAAATTCCACGTCATAGTCGCTGTCCTGCTCGATCGCCCGATCGACCGCATCGCCAATCATCGATCGATCGTCGGGATGCACCTGCGCCAAAAAATCTGCATAGGTGCGATCACTGGCGGGTTCAACACCAAATAAACGAACGTAACTGTAAGACCAGGTGACGCGATCGCCCGCCATGTCCCAATCCCAAAAGCCCAGTTCTGCGGCTGCCATCGCCAAGCGAAATTGTTCTTCAGATGCTTTGAGGGCGAGCATTGCTGCGGCATAGTCGCGCTGCATTTGCTGCTTCAAAATCGCTTCACGCACGGCGATCGGCAGACGATGAAACGGCTGACGCTTCGCCAAATAGTCGCTCAAGCCCTGCTTCATGCCCAGCACGGCGACTTCTTCGTTGCCGCTGTCGGTGAACATGATCACGGGGCGATCGGGACAGCGCGTTTTGACAAGGGTTAAGACTTCTAGTCCGCTGCTCCAGCGCAGTTGATAGTCAGTAATCACTAAATCAAACTGATCTTTTGCTAGCTGGTCGAGAAACGAATCCTGATCGATCGCCGCCAAAATTTCAACGTGGGGAAACGCCTGTTGCAGTTCGCGAATCACCAAAAGGCGATCGTTCGGATTGTCGTCCAGCAAAAGAATACGCAGCATTACCGACCTAGCGCGGTTCGTCTTTCCTACTGTACAAGAATTGCCCAAGCTGATTGAGATTCCACCCAGCAGGGCAAAAGATGTCTCGACTGCCATCAGCCGCCTGTATTCTTAAAAAGGTCTTCAGCAAAGAACATCATGGCTTGGTCACGTCCCGATCGCCGTCGTGCCGATCAGTTGCGATCGATTCGGTTTGAGCGGCAGTTTACGCGGTTTGCGGCGGGTTCTGTTCTGACGCACTGCGGCGATACGCAGGTGTTGTGTACCGTGACGGTGCAGCCCTCCGTGCCGCGATTTTTGCTGGGTAGCGGCAAGGGCTGGCTGACGGCGGAATATCGAATGCTGCCGGGAGCGACGCCGCAGCGCCAAGAGCGCGAATTTATGAAGCTTTCTGGCCGGACGCAGGAAATTCAGCGGTTGATTGGCCGCAGTTTGCGATCGACCCTCGATTTCGATCTGCTGGGCGAACGCACCTTGCTTGTCGATGCCGATGTGCTGCAAGCCGACGCTGGAACGCGCACCACGTCAATTACGGGGGGATTTGTTGCCCTCAGCGATGCGATCGCCCAACTAATCGAACAGGGGGAACTGGCGCGATCGCCGATTCGCCATCAGGTCGCGGCGGTTTCGGTGGGACTGCTGGAAAATGAAGCGTTTCTTGACCTCAACTATCCCGAAGATGTTGCGGCTGATATTGACCTAAACGTGGTGATGAATCAAGACCTGAAACTGATCGAAATTCAAGGCACAGCCGAGGCCGAAAGCTTTAGCCGCCAGCAGCTTAATCAAATGTTGGATTTGGCCGAAAGCGGAATTTCTGAACTACTCGCCGCCCAACGCCAAGCCTTAGAATCTGCGTGAATGTTTGAAATTCGATCGCTTGCCCTTGCTAAATCCCTCTCCCTTGGGGAGAGGGACTTTGAGATCCGGTTCCCCTTCTCCCCAGGGAGAAGGGGCTAGGGGATAAGGGACAAATCCCGCAACGAAGCGCGATCGACCTAGACGAACTTCACCACGTTTTTATTCAGGTTGATCCGGTTTTCTCCGGTCGGGAAGCCCGCTTTGCCATCGCCGTCCACGTCCAGATTGGTGTGAATGTTGACGTAGATGTTGCCAGAGAGCAAGGCGGCTTGTTCTTCCGGCGTCAGCTTGAACTGACCCGAAATTGTGCCCGATTTGGCATCGGTTGCGGTGTTGTTGACAAAGCGAACGACAGTGGCATCGGCAAAGTTGCCGCGATCGTCGCCTGCCGGACTAAAGTGCAAATGCGTTCCCGTGCGGGCGTTGCCTTCCGAGTCTTGGGAGACGGCCAAAAAGCCATTCACCAAGGCTTGCGGATTGGAGCCGTTGAGGATGCGGGCTTTGGGATCGATCGAGGTTTCGCCCTGGCTGAACAGCGGAGCCGCGTCGAAGTTGCGGTATGAACCCGTCAGCTTCATCACGCCGTCCTTGAGTTCGGTTGTGACTTCGCTGGTTCCCGGACTGTCGGTGGCAAAGGGAAATTCCGTGCCGCCGCCGCCTGTGGCTTTTTCAAATCGGAAGCCGTCGTTGCCCACAAAGAGAAAGTCGCTGTTTGCTCCCCCAATCAGGCGATCGCTCCGCCGCGATCCGGTGAGTTGCCCTTCGCCTCTTTGGGTTCTGAAAAAGCGCGAAGTCAGCGAATTGTCAGCGCTCAGCGCCTGCAACTGACCCGGAGCAAGGGCGCGGAAGTTTTTCTCGCTGATCGTGTCGGCTTTGGTGAAGGTCAGCGAGGCGAGGACGTGGCCGTTGCGCTTGTCGATGATCAGCGTGTTGGCCGTGTTGTCGGTCGGCTGATTCACGCCTGCACGGTTGGCGTTTGTGCCCTGCTGGATCGAGATGTCGTTGACGGTCATGCCTTCGCCCAAAACCAGGAAGTCGTTGGCGGCGTCAAAGTCAAAAATCCGGTTGGTGGTTTCTTGCCCCAGCACGATCGCATCGCGTCCGGTTCCGGTTGTGATCGTGTTGAAGCCGCGACCCGTGCCCAAAATCACGTCGCTGCCGCGCCCGGAAATTACCGTGTTGGTGCCGCCGCCCGGATCAAGAATGTCACCCCGACTAAAGGCGGCTCGCGAACCCAGCTTGATGGCCGAAGTTCTGCCGACTTTTGTGCCGTCTAGCCCGCGACCCGTCTGCGCGGCTTCCATCGAAACATGCGTGATCTGGCCGAAATTCTTGGCCGTGTGGTCGTGTTCATCGATCGGATTGGGACCAGAAGGCGGTGCAGGCGGACGATTGGCGCTGCAAGTACACAAGGCCGTGCCCGCGTTTTGGCAGGTTCCCATCGGCTTCGAGTCTTCCAATCCGGTTGTTTGCGCGGCTTTGGCAGGCGCGTTTGTCACCGCTTGGTCGAGATTGCTGTTTAAGTCGGTGGCGAGAATGGCTGCGCCCTGCGATTCGGTCAGCGGCGAACTGGCCGACTTGGGATTGGCAACCGATCCTAAATCGGCGGCAGTGGTTTCCTGAGTTTGGTCTTTGCGATCGAGTTCCATAAGTCTCCTGGAGTGACAATGCGGTCAACGGTGGATGGTCGTTGTCTTGAGTAAAACAGGCGATCGATTCCAATTAAAAAGACAATGCAGCAGCGGTTTGGCGCAATTTTAAGATTGCATCTTGCGAAGTTTATTCGCCGTTTTCTGTCTGAATATGAGCAGTGGTAGAAGATAGATGCGGCGAGTAAAATCGGCTTCAGTTGGCGCTTTTGTCGCTTAGGAATCAAAAGGGAAACGAGTCGGACAAATGCAATCAGGCAGTGAGTTGAGCGCCAAATGATGGGGATGTAAATCAAACTTAAATCGCGCCAACAGAGGATCGGTGAACGAAAAATCGGCCAACGGATGCGTTGCCTCGATCGCTGCGGGTTCTAATTAAGGAAAAAATCGCTTGCTTGACCCTCACTATACTCACCTAAATTGCAAGTGTCAAATGTTTAGCGTCGTTTCATTTGAACAATTTCCGACCCGAAAAGTAAAATCGGAAAGCGCTCAAGCGCAGGCAGAGCAATCTCTTTAGGCGATCGCTCCCTTCCAAAGCTAGATCGGGAGCGATTCTACAATTGACTGAACTGCTGATTGAACTCCCCAAGACTTTCTGTAATTAGAACCAGTCATAACGTTTGGTTCTAATTATTTTCAATGGTGTTGAGTTTAATTGAGCAGCTTTATGTATAAAAAAACACGTATAAATGGTTTAATTTTGGCTTCTCGTGATTCGATCGCTCATACATTCATGCCAAAGAGGATTTGGGGCGATCGCTCTGGTCGAAGAATGATTTGCAGCTTGGTGAGGCGATCGACCTGCAAGAAGTACGACAAGACGGCAACCCGCCCCGGCAAATACGGTTCGCCCCAATGTGTAAAAGCAGGCTGATTTCTAAACTGAGGACATTGGTAGCAATGCACTTTCCCAAGCAGTGCCGATCGCTGCAACCGTCCTACCGCTGGTTCGGTAAATCCCACTTATGCGGCGGAGCGGAAATCAGCAGTATATAGAGTGGTGCTGTATTCGCAAGATCGATAAGCAACACTGTTCGGTTTTTTGCCGAGGGACGTGCAAACCCTAACGGTCGTCGAAGCCAGATTTGTCTGAAAGAACTGGAGCAAAATTAGAAACATGGCTAAAGTAGTTGGAATTGACTTGGGAACAACCA
The DNA here is from genome assembly GCA_012031475.1 of Leptolyngbyaceae cyanobacterium SM1_3_5. Taxonomy (GTDB): domain Bacteria; phylum Cyanobacteriota; class Cyanobacteriia; order Elainellales; family Elainellaceae; genus JAAUTJ01. The sequence goes on from JAAUTJ010000270.1 coordinate 5,723, forward strand.
ATTCATGCGTGGCAGTGATGGAAGGCGGCAAGCCGACTGTGATCGCCAACGCTGAGGGTTTTCGCACAACGCCCTCGGTGGTTGCTTATGCAAAAAATGGCGATCGACTGGTTGGACAAATTGCCAAGCGGCAAGCCGTCATGAACCCAGACAACACCTTTTACTCGGTGAAGCGGTTCATCGGTCGCCGCATTGACGAAGTGGGCAACGAGTTGACCGAGGTTTCCTATAAAGTCCTCAACGTCAACGGCAACGTCAAAATTGACTGTCCCGCTGCGGGCAAGCAGTTTGCCCCAGAAGAAATCTCCGCACAAGTGCTGCGGAAGCTCGTCGAAGACGCCAGCAAATATCTAGGCGAAACCGTCACCGAAGCCGTGATCACGGTTCCCGCCTACTTCAACGACTCGCAGCGGCAGGCCACCAAGGACGCCGGAAAGATCGCGGGCATCGAAGTCAAGCGGATTATTAACGAGCCGACAGCCGCATCGCTGGCCTACGGTTTGGACAAAAAAACAAACGAAACCGTACTCGTATTCGACCTGGGCGGCGGTACGTTTGACGTGTCGATCCTGGAAGTCGGTGATGGCGTGTTTGAAGTGCTGGCAACCTCAGGTGACACGCACCTGGGCGGCGACGACTTCGACAAAAAATCGTAGACTTCCTGGCCGAAGAATTCCGCCGCAGCGAAGGCATCGACCTCCGCAAAGACAAGCAGGCGTTGCAACGTCTGACGGAAGCGGCTGAAAAAGCCAAGATCGAACTGTCGAGCGTGACGCAAGCCGAAATCAACCTGCCGTTCATCACGGCGACGCAAGACGGGCCGAAGCACCTTGACACGACCTTGACCCGCGCCAAATTTGAAGAGCTTTGCGCCGATCTAATCGATCGCTGCCGTATCCCCGTTGAAGCGGCGCTATCACCGAAGTCTTAGACTGAGTC
>JAAUTJ010000271.1 GCA_012031475.1 Leptolyngbyaceae cyanobacterium SM1_3_5
ACCTGAGCGAGCCGCGCAGTCAACTTTGGCAAATTTAGTTGAGCTTTCTACTGACCATACTTTGACCTGTAGCAGGAGTTCGGTCGGCTACCCTACACTTGAAGAAAAGCTTTGGCTTCTAGACTAAGTAAGATTTTTGGAATCTTCTGCATCTACGAAGTAGCTGATGAACGCCACTCATCTCAACCCAACTCTCAACATCACTAGGATAACGATTTAGGAGGTCAACCTTCATGGTCAAGTTGCTTCTGTTTGCGGCGATTGTCGTTTATGCAGGCGGCGTCTGGAAATTTTGGCGGGGATTTCACCGCACAAATTTCAGCCAGGGTCGGATTTATCTTGCGCTGCTGTGGCCCGCTTTGCTGATTGCAAATCGATCGTATCGGCAGAACTTTCAGCGAGCGTTGAGAGGATAAGTTGCAGAGGGGATGGTGTGAAACTGTCCCCTCGATCGAGATTCACTGTTTGAAATTCGGGAAACGAATGGCGACCAATCCGCAACGTAATTTGTCGAATAACTTGTCGAATAACTTGTCGAATTTTTGAGCGATCGCAACGACTGGCAAAGTCAGGTTGATGCGATCGCTTTGCGATTTAACCGGGAATTTCGGGGCGAGCCGATTCCCTTGCCGCCGGAAGTGGAAGAGATGCCGATCGTGCAGGAGCGCAAAGCCGGACTGTTGGCGGCAAAGCTGACTTCTCCGTTTTGGCAGCTTGCTCAGCCGAAAAAGCAGCAGCGCTGCCTGGATATTGGCTGCGGCGTGAGCTTTTTGATTTATCCTTGGCGCGATTGGGAAGCGCAATTTTACGGGCAGGACGTGAGCGGGGTGGCGCGAGATCTGCTGAATGCGCGGGGGCCGCAGCTTAACTCGAAACTGTTTAAGGGCGTGAAGCTGGGAGCGGCGCATCAGCTTGAATATGAGCCGAAGCAGTTTGATTTGGCGATCGCCACAGGCTTTAGCTGCTACTATCCGCTGGACTACTGGTCGCTCGTGTTGAGTGAGGCGAAGCGGGTTTTGAAGCCGGATGGATTTTTTGTGTTTGATGTGCTGAACCCGGAAGCGACTTTGGCGGAAAACTGGGCGATTTTGGAAACGTATCAAGGTGCGGAAGTGCATCTGGAGTCGATCGCAGACTGGCAGAAAATGATTCAATCGGCGGGCGGGCAGATCGCCAAAACGCTGCCAGGAGAACTGTTTCAGCTTTACAAAGTTAAGTTTTAGCGGTGTTCGATCAGCGCATCTGGCTGATTGGCGGGACGCAGGAAAGCGCTGAGATTGCCCGCGAATTTGCTGATCGACAGATTCCCTGCATCGTGACGGTGACGACTGAAAGTGCGCGATCGCTCTATCCGCCAAGCCTGCCGATTCGCGTCGGCAAACTTGCGCCCGATGACCTCAAAATGTTCTTACGAGAACATTTTGTTTCTGCAATTGTGGATGCCTCCCATCCATTTGCCATTGAAATTTCGCGGTTGGCGATCGCGATCGCTGCCGAGTTGAGCTTGCCGTATTTGCGGTTTGAGCGATCGAGCATCACGGGTGAGCCGTCGTTGAATTTCCTAGTCTAGGCGCACTGCTGGAAACCGATTTGCTCAGCGGTGAGCGGGTGCTGTTGACGTTGGGCTATCGATCGCTCGCGCAGTTTGCCGATTGGCAGGATCGCGCCGTTTTGTTTGCCCGAATTTTGCCCTCGATCGAGGCGTTGAGTGCAGCGCAGGCGGCGGGGTTTACGAGCGATCGGCTACTTGCTCTGCGTCCACCGATTGCTGCTGAACTGGAAGCAGCGCTGTGGCGACAGTGGCAGGTTTCGATCGTGGTGACAAAGGCATCTGGTGTAGCGGGCGGGGAGGATGTAAAGCGGCAGGTGGCGGCAGAATTGGGCGTGAAGCTGGTGACGATCGATCGGCCTATTCTGGTTTATCCGCAGCAGACGAGTAATTTGGGTGAGGTGATCGAGTTTTGTGAAAAAAGCCCCCCAAATCGCCCATGAATGGCGAAAATCCCCTTGTATTGTGAAACTCAATCCCTCTCCCTGAGGGAGAGGAACTTCCGCTCCGGCTGTCGTCCCTTTTCCCTCTGGGGAAGAAGGGGTTAGGGGATGAGAGATGCCTTTACAGATTTTCGATCGCCACAGGCTCGATCGCGTCGGCAGGCTCAAAGCCAAACACTCTGGAATAAAAATAGAATTCCCCGTCCAAAGTGCGCTTGATGTTTTCCGCTTTGCGAAAGCCGTGCTGTTCGCCCGCGAACAAAACATAGGCGACGGGCAAGCCTTTTTGCCGCAAAGCGTTGACCATCATTTCCGCTTGATTGGGCGGCACGATTTTGTCTTCGTCGCCCTGAAAGAAAATCGCGGGACAGGAAAGCCGATCGACGGCGTGAATGGGCGATCGCGCCTGATACAAATCTTTTCGGGCGGGATATGCCCCGATCAGGCCGTCCAGATAGCGCGACTCGAATTTGTGCGTGTCGGTTGCCAGTGCTTCCAGGTCGCTGACGCCGTAAAAGCTAGCCCCGGCCTTGAACACATTGCGGAAGGTCAGCGCAGCTAAGGTTGTGTAGCCTCCGGCACTGCCGCCGTCGATGCAGAGTCGATCGCCATCCACAAGGCCGCGATCGACCAGGTACTTAGCACCGTTCACGCAGTCATCGACATCGACAATGCCCCAGAAATCTTTCAGGCGTTCGCGATAGGCGCGGCCATATCCGGTACTGCCACCGTAGTTGACATCCAAAATCGCGAAGCCGCGACTTGTCCAGTACTGAATGCTGGGATTGAAGTTGGGAGAAGTTGCTGCTGTGGGGCCACCGTGACTTTTGACGAGGAGGGGAGGCCGATCGCCTGCTGGCGCGTCAAAATCGAGATTTTTCGGGGCGTAGTAGAAGCCGTAAGCGGTCAAGCCGTTTTCAGTCGGAAACTCGATCGCTTCGGGAATCGAAAGATAGCTCGGATCGATTTCTAGTCCGCTCGATCGCCGCAGCACCGTCACTTCACCCGACTGAAGATCGAGCCGCGCAATCACGCCCGGAGTGGTGGGCGATCCGGCTCCAAACACGGCGAATCCCGCACCAACGCGCAGGCCGCTAATGCTGGCGTAGGGAATCGGAATCTCGCTTAGCTCCCGCGTTTTGGTATCGAGACGAGCGAGGTGCTGGATGCCGTTTTCGGAGTAGGTGCAAATCAAGCTCTGAGCCGACTCAAAGCCATACGTACACATGCCAAAAATCCAGTGCGGCAGGCCAAATTCTGCCGATTTTTCGCAGAGCGGTTCGCTCCCTCCGCTCTGCCAGCGATACAAATTCCACCAGCCTGTGCGATCGCCCACAAAATACAGCGCGTTATCCGGCGACCACTCTGGCTGAAAAATCGATTCCGTCACGCCTCCGGCAATTCGGACGGGGGAAGCGATCGATCCATCCGGTTGCACCTCTGCCAGCCAAAGCTCTGTGCCGTCCCAAGGCATATTCGGATGATTCCAGCAGATCCAAACCAGCTTTGTGCCATCGGGACTGAGGCGGGGCGCAGCGTAGAAGTCAAACCCGGAGGCGAGAACGGTCACTTCGCCGGATTCGATCGAAACGCTGGCGATCGAGTTGCCGGGTTCACCTCCGCCGCTGTGGTCTTCGCAAACGCAGATCAAGCGATGGCGCGATCGATCGACCACAGCATCGGCATAGCGCATTGGCACTTCGGGCGTGATCGCGTCGGGTGGTTTGCCCTGCGCCTGTCGGTAAAGCCGCTGATCGGCAAAGTTGGAGAAATAAACCACGCCGTCTTCAACCACATACGCGCCGCCGCCGTACTCGTGAACTCTGGTACGGACGTTAAGCGGGGCAGGCGTAATATCCGTGATTTCACCATCAGCGCTTTGACGGACGATCACGCTGCGTCCAGCCTCAGTGGGGCGCATTTCGCTCCAGTAAATATCGTGACCATCGATCGCCATCTGCCCCAAGCCAACGGTGCCAGCGACAATCAAATCAGAAGTAATCGGAGATTTCCAGGAGCCAAACGGAGCGATCGCAGATGCAGTCATGAGGGCGAAATGAATTGAAGTTTCTAGAATGAGAATAGAAGGATATGGCTGCACAAAGCTAGCGAAACGACTCGAATTCTCAGTAAATTTGCGTTTGCCGAATCGAACACCCTATGAAAGCCAGAATCGAAGACGAGGTTATTTTTTACACCACGAGGATTTGCCTGAGTTTAAGAAGGGCGGATCGATTGTGCGAAACAGCTACTTTTGGGCGCTCAAATCGATCGCCGGACACGCCTCGCGACACAAAGACTGGGAATATGAAGCGGAAGTGTGGCTCGCCTTGCAGCGGATGCTGATGTCGTTCACCGAATCGGGCTATCTTGGCCTGAAAGAAACAATTTTGGAATTTCCACCCGATCAAGGCGAAATTCCGGCTGTGCTTAGACCTGTGGCAACTTGGCAGTGATAGGGGTGTTGGGTATGGGGTGAGACTGGGGCGGTGGCGGGCGGCGTTGCGATCGGTGGGTCGCCCCCAAATTCCCCAAAATTGGGGGACTTTGAAGTCAGGCGATCGATCCGCTAGACCACTCAGCAGAGAAACCGAAGTTCTAACAGGCGCTACCGAAGGTTTGCGAAGCACCCGCACCCGGCAACCGTCCTCAAAGTCCCCCATACGTGGGGAATTTAGGGATCTGTTCCGATCGCAGCATCGCTCATCGAACGAATGTTAAATCAGCGCACCAATTACTTGCAGAAGCAAGCTGTTGATGATGGCAAGCGCGATCGCTCCCAGAATTGAACTCAAGATTTTGTTTCGCAGCCGGAAGCCTGGAACCAGCCAAGCGGCCAAGCCAAAAATAATCATATTGATTACCCAGCTAAACAAACCGAAGGTGATGAAGGTCAGCGGTAACGAAAATAAGGCAATAATCGGACGCACAAATGCATTTAGCAAGCCGAACACAAAGCCAGCAATCAGCGCCTTAATGGGGCTGTCGATTTCGATTCCCAAAAACGGAATGTAGGAAAGAATCAGCAAGCTAATTGCGGTCACAATGCTGAGAATAATAAAGTCAGTCATCAGCTTTCATCCTGTTTGAAATTGAGTGGCTGTTTCAAGTTGAATGGTGCAGCGATCGCCCAAGCATCTGAATCTTGTCAGACTTCGTTCGCTCAACATCAAAATTTAATAGTTATTTAGGCTTATTGCCAGCTAAATCTTCTAGTTGGGCTGATCCGAGTCACGCCCCACTAGAGCGATCGCCCCCATCGCAAAGCTGAACTTGTTATTATGCAAGCTCTTCCACCCGCCGATCGACATGACTGATTTTGCTTGGCAAACGCCGCCCGACCCGATCGCCAAAATTCTCGATGCCCCACCGCCGCCCGCCCTGATGCTTTCGCCCGATCGCCAGTGGGTCGTTGAGCTTGAACAGCCCGCCATGCCTTCGATCGCGGAACTGGCTGAGCCGGAAGTGGCGATCGCCGGATTTCGGATCAATCCCCAAACCAATACGCCTGCCCGTCACGGCACTTATCGCAGCCTGAAGCTGGGCAAATTTGCCGAATTTCAGCCGCAGCCTGTGGATTTGCCGGATGACCCGCGATTGAGCTATTTCAAATGGTCGCCGGACGATCGCCACCTCGCCTTTACTTTGATGCAGCCGAATGGACTGGAATTGTGGGTGCTGAATTTGGAGGACGGCAAGGCCAGAGCGCTGACTGCGCCGATTCTCAACGCCACGTATGGAACGCCATTTCGCTGGCTGAATGCGGATACTTTAGTTTGTAAATGCGTGTGGGATGAGCGGGGGAAACTGCCCGATCGATCGCGCATTCCGGCTGGGCCAATTGTGCAGGAAAACTTGGGACGCAAAACGCCGAATCGCACCTATACGAATCTGCTTGAGTCGCCCGATGATGAAATTCTGTTTGATTATTATGTGACTTCAACGCTGGAAGCGATCAAGCTGGACGGGACGCGATCGCGCTTGGTTGAACCCTGCATTATTGACGAAGCGCGGCCTTCTCCCGACGGCAATTATATTTTGTTGAAGACGCTCCATCGGCCTTATTCCTATCAGCTTCCTGCCGGATTTTTTCCTAAGCAAATTCAAGTTTTGGATGCAGCCGGAGCGCCTGTTTATCAAGTCGATAATCTGCCCCTAGCCGACAGTCTTTCCACCAAATTTGACTCGGTGCGACCCGGACGCAGACGCAGCCACTGGCGCAGCGATCGACCCGCCACGCTCTACTGGCTGGAATCCTTGGACGGCGGCGATCCCGATCGCGATGTGCCCCATCGAGATGCGCTGCTGGAAATTGACGCGCCCTTCACGGCTGAGCCGCGCCTGCTGTGGAAGTCGGAAGACCGCTTTCGCAAAATTTCTTGGGGACGCGACGATCTGGCTTTGGCGTGGGAAAGTTCATACGATACGCGGCGTTTGCGCCTGTGGCGACTCAATCCGGCTCAGCCCGATCGCGCCAAACTGCTGGTCGATCGCAGTTCTGAAGACCGCTACCGCGATCCGGGAATGCCAATGGCAACGCCGGGAAAATTTGGCCGCGATGTGCTGCATCTGACAGCGGACGGGGGGATTTACTTCAGCGGTCGGGGCGCCGTCACCGCAGGGCTGTCTATCCGTTC
>JAAUTJ010000272.1 GCA_012031475.1 Leptolyngbyaceae cyanobacterium SM1_3_5
ACCGGACTCGATCGGATGCGGGGTTGTAGGTTCCGGTGACATTGCTAGCAATCTGCAAAATATTGCCACTGACTCGGACAACTGTAGCCGCTCCCCGCCGCTCCCCAGCGTCACTCCATCACCGGGACGAAACTGCGCCGCTGCTGCTGCATCTGTCAGCGTGATTTGTCGTCCATTCAGGGCTGTATAGCTGGCGGTTGGCTGGTAGAGGCTGCTGGCGGGCAACAGACGGGTGGTAGCCAGCGCGACTTGAATCGCCGCTGAAGGATTTCCAGGCTGGCGCGATCGCACTTTAATCATCTCGTTGCCTGAAGCGTCTTCCAGGGTGGCGGCGGCATACTTGCCGTTGCTTGCCCGCACCACGTAGCAGACCTGTCCACCATTCTCAAAAAAAGCCCCGCACCGCATACCACAAGAAAAATCCCGGCAGCGGCAACGCGCCAAGCACCTGCCGAAACTGATCCCAACTGGTGATTTTCGTGGGCGTCTCAAGCTCACCGCTGGCAGCAGGTCCAATGAACGCCGCTGTACTTGTGCCGACGCCCTGAATTGGCGCTCCGGGCGCAAACTCATCAATGTAAACACCGGGGTAGGAAACCTGAACTGCCATCGTGTGACTCCTTGACAGGTGAATCCAATCGTCTGGTCTCGAAATTGCCTGCAAAAGCTACTCAAACCGCAAATCATATTCCCCGCTGGACGAGGGAACCTGCACCAGACGCGGCACAGGCTCCGCCCGATCGATCGATCGCCACCGCAACTGATAGCTTCCAGGCTGAAGCTGCTCAAACGAAAATCGCCCCAACTCATCGCTGAACGTGGTTTGCAGCGGATCGCCTGCCGCTGATTCAAGCTGCACCCAGGCATTTGCCAGCGGCACAGGCGGCTCAACCGTTCCATCCAGCACAAAGCCGCCAATTTGCACCCAGCGCTCTGCCGTCACCGCTGCATCGGTGTAGCGATAGTCGGTGATCAGCGTTGTCACCATTGGCCCCGCCACGACGCGCAACAGGGCGATCGGCAAGGTCACGATCGCATACACGGCGGGCTTCCAAATGGCTCCCTGTCCCATGCTGTGCCAAAACTCAGACAGCTTCGCAAAGCCTTCGACGGGCAAGACAGTCACAGGCAGATCGACATCTCGAAACGGTGGCGTCCAGCTATTGAGCAAGGGCGAACCTGTCAGAATGCGCGAGGGATTCAGCACCGGATTGTGCATCAGCACGGCGGCAACCTGATAGAGCAACTCATGCTCGTCTAAAGCTGGCTCCAAAGCTGGCTCTGCCGCACTCCAAGCGGTGATCAAATAGTGACAGTCGAGCCGCGCCGCAGCCGGATCGTCACTCACCACACCGTTGCCAATCGATCGCACCGACTCGTTCGATCGCAGCTTGCGATTCTCGCGGAGATCCACGAGGTAAACGTTCAGCGCGATCGAGCCAATATTCCCAACAGCACTGCGCCACTGTCCATCAGGAGGCTGAAAGCGAATCTGAGTTTCTGTGGTCAGATTGGGAATTTGTGCCTGAATGAAAAGTCGGCGCAACAGCACATCAAGACGATGAATCATCTTCGAGTCCTGCGGTAATTAAAGACAAGCGAAGGCGATGTCTTGGTGTTAGATGAATTGGATTTTCAGGTCGAGCGAACTTGCGGTAGACGAGCTTGTAGCGAGCAGAACGGTCTAAGCGATCGCAACTGACTAATCAGTAAAAGTAGCTAAATTCAAGAAGCAACTCTTGCTATTTAATTTCTACTCCTTTCCATCGGGAAAAGCCCTTTTCGATCTAAAAGTTTATATCTTTATGCGATGTGCAACTCATCTCTGCCCTCATCCCCCAGCCCCTTCTCCCGTGTTGGAAGAAGGGGAGTAAGAAAAGTTCAAAGTCTCTGCCGCTTTGGAAAAGGAATTTAGCAAGGGGGATCAAGAAAGTTGCACATCGCGTCAGAGGACTTCCTGCGGTGCGGCTGGCGGTTTTTGCAGGGGCGATCGCGCCGATGCCTTTGCCGGAGATACTTTCAGATGAACTCATGTTCGCCGCCTTTGCCGTTCAACCAATCGTTGCGAAATCACTTTTTTCTTGTCTTTGTCTTTAAGCAAAGAATCGATCGCTTTTCCTTGTTCTTCAAGCTCGTCCACTCTTGGAGGTGGAGGTTCTTTGTGGTACGGACTGCCTTCAGTGTCCGGTTTGCGATCGGTGGTTTGTCCGGGTTTTGACTTGATCAGCGTTTCTACTGATTGCTTCAGCACTTCTTTGGTTTTGTCATCTAGATTGAGTCCATCCACCGCCGACTTAAATCGGTCTTTTAATCCCGCTTCGATCGCATCGTGCGCTCTATCTAGCAGGAACTTTTGTACCTCTTTAGGCAGCGGACTCAAAATTGGTTTAAGCACTGGATCAACGAGAGTTTCATAAAACACATCGAGCGGCGTTTTCGGTTCTGTGCCTTTGATTTTTGGAAAGGGATTGGGCTTCCAGAACCAGGGCGGCAGGGGTTGCTGTGGATCGCGCCAGGGACCGGGTTTGCGATCGCCGGGGATCGGCAGTTTGGGGAGAACATCGATCGGCTGCTTCTGGAACGGATTAAACGGAGCAGGCGGCTTGGGCTTCAAGGTCAAATCGGGAACCATTGCAGGCAGCATCGACTGCGCCGGGTCAAACTGCACTTCTACGCGGCGATTGCGCGGTTCGGGCTTTTCGTCTTTTGTGGGGACTGCCAGAGCCGTTTCACCTTTGCTTTGGGCTTGAATCTTTTCCTCCGGCACACCTTCACTGACAAGAACTGCTTTCACGGCATTCGCCCGATCGCTGCCCAACGTTTCATTGCGTTCGGGTGTACCTACCCTGTCCGTATGCCCCGTCACGCGAATGGTCGATCGCGAATAGCGCTTCAGCAGCGTCACAATTCGCCCAGCCGTTTGACGCAGTTCTGCATCACGACCGGGCGGAATGTCAGCTTTCCCCAGCGCAAAATTGTCGATCGTGACCGAGCCGATCGCCCGTGCCATCATTGGTGAGGCGGTTTCTGTCAGGTCAAAGCCGCCCGGAGCAGGCTGACGAGCAATTCCGATCGGCGCGGTAGTTTGCACAGCGATCGCGTTGCCCGCCATCACCATATCCGCAGCGCGATCGGCTTCTTGTTCAGCGGCGGTCGATCGATCAGCCGAGGCAGATGGCGATGTCATTGGCGATCGCTGTTGCAGGGTATGCGTCAATTCATGCGCCAGCAATTGCTGACCCGCTGCGGAATCTGGCGCGTACTGTCCTGCCCCAAAGACAATGTGCTGTCCGACCGTGTAGGCTTGGGCGTTCAGCGTTTGTGCCGATGCTGCCGCTTGCGAATCCGTGTGGACGTGAACTGAACTGAGGTCTTGCCCAAAGCGCGACTCCATTTTCAGGCGAACTGTCAGGGGCAGGGGTTGACCTACGCCGTTGAGTGCCCGATCGATCGTCGAAGCATTACCAGTCGGATCGGCTAGATGCGACTGCACCTGTTCGCTCACTGCTCGATTGCCGATCGCCTGCTGAAGCGCCAAAACTGAATTAGCGTCAGCCGTTGGAGTCGATCGAGGCGCGGTGAACTGCCCTTGCATGGGTTTGGGACTGCTTTGGGGCGATCGAACTGCTAATTTTGCCATACTCACCTTCTGAGAGGGATGCGATCGAGCGTCTAGACCGCCCTAGAGATTGAAGGATGCCCCCAAAACCACGCTTTGAACGCCTTTCGGTCCTTTGTCCAAGAAGTTTTGGAAGTGCTGTGCATCTAGCTGGAGCTTAATTCCTGGTTTCAGTTCCAGTCCTGCCCCTAATCCGATCGATGCGCCAAAGACCGGAACCGTTGATGCAGGTGCTGAGCCTGCCGCCGGAGAATTCATCAGTCCAGTTTTGAGACCTGGCAGCAGTCGCAAGGTCACTGGTAGAGCCGTCGGTAAAGTGGTTTGCAGCCCAAAAGAACCGCCAACTAACCCGCTTTCTTTGGGCGCATAGTCTAGCTGAAACTGAAGCGGCAACTGCGCTAGTTCGCCCAGCGGCTTGAACGTAAATCGCCAGCCGATTGAATAGAGCGCATGAGCGCCCGATCGCGAATCAGACTGGAGGCCAGCGCCAAACAGAAGTTCGTTCCTGCCAAGTGGTGCTGCCTTCGATCGCGCTGCGGCAGTTCGAGATTCCTGCTCTTGGTCGCTTCCGCAGAGCCAACTGAAGCGCTCAGCGGCTCCATCTGAATCAGCTTCACAGGTTCTCCCACAAGCATTCGGGCAAGTGCAGGCAGGTTAACCAGTTGCGCCCCAATCTGACCGCCTGCACCTCTCGCCAGTTCAAGCTTGATGCTGTCACCCTTGCGACTCACCAGAATGTTTCCGTTTGCACCGCGCTCTGCACCAACGCCGCCAATTGCGATGCGGCTAGGTGAACCATCTCGCTGCCATTCAATCATCAGATCAAAGGAGCGTGGATCAGTATGCTTCAGCATTAGCTTGGCAGTCATAGCTGCCAATTCAGGCCGAGTTCCCTTCGCCGGAATTTTTGGAATATCAACGCTGACTACCACTTGCTGAGGCGTAGACTCCAAAATCGTTGCGGTCACGCTCTTGGTCACGTTTGGGTCAGTAAACAAATCGATCAAGAGCGGAATATTGTCTTCGAGATTTGATGAGGATGAAGAAGATTTGTCCTTGTTGAAGAAGTCGGCAGCGCGCTCTAGTAGGCTCTTGCTAATGACTCGATCGATTAGCTGCGTAATCAGGACGCGAGTGCCCTTCGCGAACGGTAAAACTTCGTTTGCGCCAATGTCATCGGCAGGCAGCTTCGCGTCCTTGGGTTGCGCTTCGGCTTTCTGCGGCAGCTTTGGATACTGCTGCCAAATTCTACGGAATTCTCGTGCTTCTTCTAGCTTTCCGAAAGTGATTTTCTCACCCGTTGCAATCTGATACTGTCGCGCCCAGTCTTGCAGTTCTTTTCCAGGTTCCTTGCCATGCTTGAGCTTAAATTCCTGAAATGCTGCGAGCAAATCTTGCTCGGTTGGTGCAGTAGGCGCTTTGGGATCTGGAGCGGGTTGCCGCTGTAGAGCAATTTGCGATCGCTGCTGCATCACATGCGCTAGCTCATGGGCAATCAACTGTTTTCCCAAAGTTGAAGCAGGTTGATATTGTCCTGCGGCAAACACAATGTCTTGCCCAACCGTATAGGCTAAGGCATGAACGCTTCGGGCTGACGTGGCGGCTGGCTCGTCGGCATGGATGCGGACGCGATCGAAATTCAAATCCGCAGGACGCTGGGTTGCAGCGGCCTCGTGCTGACGAAATCTGGCGGGCTGGAAAATCTGACTCGCCACGCGATCAGCTTCATGCTCCGATCGATCGCGACTGGCGGGCTGCGAATAAGTTTGCACTCTAGCCTGATCAAATCGCGATTCCATTTCGCTACGCAGCGCCGGGTCGAGGGGCTGACCTGAACTGCGGCTGAGCGCAAACCGCACCTGTGCAGGAATTGCACCGGGAGACGAATCTGCTCTCGATAGCTGCTCACTGACTGCTCGGTTTCCCACCGATTGCTGAAGCGCCAGAATCTCTGCTGTGTCGCCAGCGATCGACTGCCCAGACGGCTGAGCCGATCGCTTCGAGGGTGCGATCGACTCAACTTTCGATGTTTTACTGACGGCCTCAGCCATGCGATCCTCCTGGGCTTTGGTTAATTTTCTCTACGGTGACGATTCACCTCGATCGCCCAATTCCTGCTCAGACAGCAGTTTGCCTAATTTTTGATATTCCCGCCGCGTCGCCTGCCGCAGGTGATGCATCGTGACGGAAGTGCGATCGACGGCTGCCAGATACGCCGCCGCCAGAGCGATATTTTTAATATTGCCACCGCTGAGGTTGAACTGGTGCGCCAGGAAATCTAAATCAACATCTGCGGCCAACGGGACGCTCGCAGGCAAAATGCTTGCCCAGATTTGCCTGCGGCTGTCGGCATCGGGTGAGGGAAACTGAATGGTGAAGGCTAACCGCCGCACAAACGCTTCATCCAGGTTGCCGCGCAGATTGGTCGCCAAAATTGCGATGCCTTCGTACTGCTCCATCTTTTGCAGCAGATAGCTAGTTTCCAGGTTGGCATAGCGATCGTGCGAATCGCGCACCTCCGATCGCTTGCCAAACAGCGCATCCGCCTCATCAAAAAACAAAATCGCGTTGGCGTTTTCTGCCGCCCGAAAAATTCGCTCCAGGTTTTTCTCCGTTTCGCCAATATATTTGCTGACAACGCCCGACAAATCAATTTTGTAGAGGTCAAGCCCTAGCTCATTGGCAATGACTTCAGCCGCCATTGTCTTTCCCGTGCCGGACGCTCCGGCAAACAAAGCATTGATGCCTTTGCCGATCGACAGTTTGCGATCGAATCCCCATTCTTCTAACACCTGATGACGATGGGCGACGCGCTGGCAAATCTCTTGCAGTTGGGCAATTCCGTCTTCGGGCAGCACCAGATCGCGCCAGGTGTAGAGCGGCTGAACTTTAGTTGCCAGTTCGCCTAATTCCTGCCCTGACTGAGTACGAGCCGCCGCAAACAAATCGGCCAAACTGGGCGGCGTGGCCTCAAGCGATCGGGCTGCCGCCTGCCAGCGCACCTG
>JAAUTJ010000273.1 GCA_012031475.1 Leptolyngbyaceae cyanobacterium SM1_3_5
ATCCGTCGCTCAACGCTTGCAAACCTGCCTGCGAGAAGGCGATCACGCTCTCACGCTGGGGTGGCGACGAATTCACTTTGTTACTGCCGCAAATTGCCAGTGGTGAAGATGCCGCCAAAATTGCCTACCGAATTCTAGAGGTGCTGAAGCCTGCATTCCATCCCGATGGACATGAACTCTACATCACCAGCAGCATTGGCATTGCGCTGTATCCCGATGATGGGGATGATGCCGAAACGCTGCTGAAAAATGCTGATGCTGCCTTGTATCGTGTCAAAGAACAAGGACGAAATGGCTTTCAACTCTACACGCCTGCGATCAACTTCAAAGCATCAGAGTTGCTGGCACTGGAAAGCAGCCTGCATCACGCACTGGAACGCAACGAGTTTTTGCTGCACTATCAGCCTCAAATCAACATCAACACCCATGAAATTACTCGCATCGAAGCGCTGATTCGCTGGCAACATCCAGAGTTAGGGTTTGTGCCGCCGAATGTGTTCATTCCCCTGGCAGAAGAAAATGGACTGATTGTGCCGATCGGTGACTGGGTGTTGCGGACTGCCTGCGCCCAAAACAAACTCTGGCAGTTGGCAGGGGCAACCTCGTTGCGGGTGGCAGTCAATCTTTCTGCCGCCAGTTTCAGCAGCCTGACTTAATTGAAACCATAATGCAAATTCTGCTAAGCAACTCAACTGGCGGCGGCTTCTTTGGAACTGGAAATTACTGAAACGACGGCAATGCAAAACGTGGAATTCACCACACCGATGCTGAGGCAACTGTATGACATGGGTGTGCATCTGTCGCTGGATGATTTTGGCACGGGCTATTCTTCTTTGGGCTATTTGAAGAAATTTCCTCTGCACACGCTCAAAATTGATCAATCCTTTGTGCGAGAGTTGACGACCGATCCAAACGATGCAGCGATCGTCCGTGCCGTGATTGCCCTGGGACAAGGACTCAACCTCAGTGTCGTTGCCGAAGGCGTGGAAACCAGAGAACAACTGGCGCACCTGCGATCGCTCAACTGTCGGGAAATGCAAGGCTACCTGTTCAGTCGCCCCATGACGGCACTGGCAGCCACCCAATTCCTGTTTCTGGCAAATGGAAGGTGAACTAGGGATTTTGCCTAATCTTGCCCTTTGACCCCTTCAGTTCCCGATCGCAAGTTCTGGGCATAGTCTCGAAAGCGATCGAGATCCGCTTGCAAAGTCGATTCCACCGCGCGCCCAATAAACAAATTATCGAGCAACTGTCCCAAAAAACCAGGAATCGCATAAGCAACGGTCATTTTGACGATGCTATGTTCAGCGCGATCGTAAAACCGAATCGCGCCTCGATTCGGCAAGCCATCCACCGATTCCCACTGAATAATTTGATGCTGAATCTGCTTCAGAATGCGTGATTTCCAACTAAAATCTAAGCCGCCTGTTGACAGCTTCCAGCGCGACAAAGACGGATCTTCTTCTAACACTTTGACTGAATCAATCCACTTCATCCAGCGGGGCATTTGTTCGAGGTCTGCCCAAAGACTCCAGACCTGATCGATCGAAACGGGAACTTCAATTTGAACGCTGTGTTCGAGCCAGTCGGACATGGGGGAGGGGTGTCGGGTGTCGGGGATCAGGGGTCGGCTAATAGCGGAAGAGTCCTTGGCCTTGGACTTGATATCCGGTCGGTTCCAAGATGGCGGCGGCGGCCTGTTTACCGGAGATGGTTGCGCCTTCCATACTGTCGATGTAGTCCTGGGCGGTGTAGCTTCCGGCCAAGAAGAAGTTGGGAACCGGAGTTTTTTGCGAAGGACGGTAGAGATCCGTGCCGGGATTTTCGCGGTAGAGCGACTGGGCAAGTTTGACCACGTTCGACCAGGTGACGGTGAGACTGCGAGAGGAAGGGAATAGATCGTGAAGCTGCTTGAGGGCATGGTCAACAATTTCCTCGTTGCTCATGCGGATGAACGGATCGCCCGGAGTTAAAACGACCTGCATCAGCGAACCTTGCCCTTCGCGGTAGTAGTCTTTGGGACTGGTGAGGGCGAGATCGGCAAAGCAAGAAAAGTCGGCATCAGCGCTGTAGAGCAAATTATCCAGTCCGGCTGCGTGGTCTAGCTGTTTGCGCTCGGCTGCATTCTGCATTTCTGTCACCCAGCCATCAAAGCGCATCTGAACGGTGACGACTGGAACGGCTTCGAGCTTATAGATGTTGTCGAATTCTTTGAGGCTGCGCCACTCAGACGGCAGCAAGCGCTGAATTCCGGGCACATCGCAGGCAGCGAGGTAGACGTCGGCAGTCACGGTTTCTTCGCGATCGCCGTCCGCCACCACCAAGCCCGTCACCATGATCTGACCGTCCTTTTCCGCAAATTCAATGCGGCGCGTTTGACGGCGAGTGTAGACCTTTGCGCCGCGCTCTTCGATGAACCGGACAATCGGCTGACTCAAAAACTCATCCGGCGATCCGGCCAGCATATTCAGGCGCGACGCTTCGGTTTTGGAGGCGAACATCATAAAGATCGTCAGCATACAGCGAGCCGAAATTTGCTCGGTGTCGATGAAGCCGAGTGCGAGCGCGATCGGATTCCACATCCGCTCCAGGCTGTTTTGTGAACCGCCATGACTGCGAAACCAATCGGCAAAGCTGACGCGATCGAGCGCTCGAATCCACTTCATCGCCACGTCATAGCTGACCAGTCCGGAAACGATCGGGCTAGTGCCAAGGGCGATCGCGTTTTTCACCTTGTCGATCACGGTAAGCTGTTCGGTCGTGAAGAACGCCTTGAGTCCGTGAAACGGCGCACCGAGGAGAAAGCGGAAGTCAAGCTTGCCAATTTCACCGTTTTTGTTGACGAAGGTATGAACATGCTCTTTGGGCAGCAGGCCATCAAACGCGCCAACGCGCCGCAAGAGGGCAAACAGGTTGTAGTAGTTGTTGAAGAAGACATGCAGCCCCATTTCAATATGGTTGCCGTCAGCATCGACCCAACTGCCGACCTTGCCGCCGACAAACGATCGCGCTTCAAAAATCTCCACTTGATGACCCGCATCGGCCAATTCCACCGCAGCGGCTAATCCGGCCAATCCTGCCCCGACGATCGCAACTTTCATTCAAGCGTTCCTGCTTTCTGTTCCTTCACATATTTTAATAGAAATAGGTACAGAATCGATGCAAACCGCCACGCAAACGGGCATTTCACTCTGCTCTTGCCCAGTCTCGCAAACGATCTCGAAGCGAGCATCCGGCATGAGCCGCTGAACAATCTTGAAGTATTCTTCCGCATCGTTGCGCTTGCGAAACTCCGCGACTCTGCGCCGCTGGGCGTTGGGCAGAAGGCGATCGATCGTCCAGGGATTCAGCAAATCTTGGTAGCTCATAGTTTCTCAGTTGGTAGACAAAATGAGACACTGAAGCAAGGCAAACGCGCACCTAGGCTGGGTTCTAGCTGCCCGCCTCGACTTCTCTTTTATACATGAACTTTACCTCAAGTTTTCGCCAAGCATAAGAGGAAAAGTTCAATATTTGTCTTGTAATGTCCGATCAATCTGAAAAAGAAAAATCTCAGCTCAGAATTTTGAGAGAGGAAGCGGGCTTGACCTTGACAGAACTGGGGCGGCAGGTTGGCGTGTCCGATCGCAACATCTGGAATTGGGAGCGGGGTTTGGCGCTGCCGAGGCTCGATCGCGCCGTCGCTCTGGCAAAAGCCCTGAAAATCACTTTGCCAGAACTCTGTCAAGCAATGGGCATTGAGGTCGGAGAACTCGAAAACAATTCACCGCTCCGACAACTGCGAGAAGCGGCAAATTTAACCCAAGAACAGCTATCGGTACGCTTGAGCATTTCTACTTCCACGCTGCGACGTTGGGAAAATGGTGATGTTGAACCCGCAATGACTCGTCAGCAGTGGCAAGAGTTTTGTGAGGCGATCGGAGTGGCGTTTGATGAGTTGCCGGAACTGTTAAATTTGCGATCGATTTAACTGCCTTGAATATTCCGAATGTCAAAGTTAGATTGATTGAATACACCAAAGTTACAGTTCGTGGGTTAGATACATCTTGACTGAAAGCAATCAATCTCTTCTGCCCTTACAAAACATGGCTGATCGCCATCAGGCTCTTACACCATCCATTGCTGGCTCTTATCTCGAAGCCGCAAGAGTGTGTCTCGATCGACATCATGTTTCACCCAAAGAGTTCACTCTGGAAAATGACAAAATGCAATCCATAGCAAGAGTAGAGTGGGAAAAGACAGATGAGAGAACCAAAGCAGCGTGGGCAAACGCGGATGACGCAACAAGGGATGGCGCTTATGCTTTGGCAATCGCGGCTACAGAACTTCTCAAAGGTATGGTTGCAGTGCGTCGTGCAGAAACACGCACTGGCGCAGACTACTACATTGCTCCAGTTGGTCAAGATGTTGAGGATTTGGAGAATTGTTGGCGACTTGAGGTTTCAGGAGTTTCAGGAAACTCCTCAGATAAATCTGAGATCAAGAGCCGACTTCGCAAGAAGATAGAGCAAGCAAGACAGGGGAATAGTAATTTGCCTGCCTTAGCCGCAGTGATTGGATTTAGAGTACAGTTGATCTTAATTGAAGCACTTGATGAGGCAGTATGAGTTGGCTAGCGCATCATACTCGCAGCGAAGAGTATGCAGGCAAAGCAGAAAAATTCTACAGGCAGCAAGAAGTCGATCGCGCTGCTGAATTCTATCGTTTAGCTGCGGAAGCAGAGCTACACGCGCTTGAAAGCCTCGATTTTAGCAAAACACGAACCATTGGTATTACATCCGTTAGCGTTGTATCTCTTTGCTATAAAGCTTGTGAATTCTTGCAAGCAAAGCGAATTGCCCATAAGTGGTTGTCAACAGAACTTTTACCAGCCTTTGCAGTAGATGAGTTGGAAGAGCTTTTGCAAGTCATTCGCTATGAAGAATCTCGTGCAAAAACAGGTATTCAATTTATAGAGGGTGAAGTTATAGTTTCTGTAAGTGGAGGGGAAGTCTTATATGGTGCAGCACCTTTAGAACTTGTTTTACTCCGAGTGGAAAAGATTAGAAGTATTTTCTATCGAACAACGGAACTACTTTTGGATTTGCCGCTTCGCAAACGCGGTGGACCAACTCAAGAGGTAAAAAATCAATGCGATCCCTGGTTATTTCAGGCTCCCCCTGGAAGCTATCAATTTGCCGTACGTGTTCGCAAGCCCAAGAAGTACGAACAGCTTGCATTTGAAGGCATGATTGATCTTGAACTGCGTGTAGAGCAAGTCACTAAAAAGTTCCTTGATATCGTTAGGGCAACTGCACAAGATCCAGAGGGAGAGCTAATAGAAATTGTGCCACAAGAAGATTATCGAGAAACATTCTTGAAGCTAACTCGCGAGCTTGCACCGCCATCAACAGGTAAGTCGTTTGACCAATTAGAAATTAAGTCTAGTAGCGATATTGAACCGCGTCCAATCGTTCTGCGTCCTGATACTCGTGAAGTCATTAAGAATGTTTTGAAGAAGCCTAAATTAGCTTCTCAAGAAGCTGCTAATTATAGAATTATTCAGCTAAAAGGGACATTACACGGTTTGCAATTAGACGATGACTGGATTGAAGTTAGTATTGATGGTAATAATCAAAAGATCTACGATGCTAAGGAAGAGATCGATGATGTGATTGGGTCAATGGTGAATCGTAGGGTTGCTGTAGAGGTTGCTGAACACTCCGATCGACCCGCAGAGAAGAAGTACTCTCTTCGGGATATTCAACTTGAAGAGGATTAACTTTGAAATTCTTTTGATTCTTTATCTTCACCTATTTAGTTTGCTTTCAACTCCAACCCCACACTCTTACGGCACTGTTACCGGAATCAAGCGATTCTCCGGCAGATAGCTAACAAAGCGGCCTTCATCCGCCAAAACAATCACGAGGCGCATTCCCCAATCGGGTTCCACCTGATGCAAATCTGCCCAGGGAATCGCCAGTTCCAAACAAGACTCGATCGCCACTCGTGCCCGTGTCGGATAGGCTGCCCATTGAGATCGATCGATCGCCTGCTGAAACCAAGCGGATTTGTTGAGCAGGTTCACGCCCAAGTGATGGTGGAAGCGGTAGTTGAGCGGGGCTTCGTCGGGCAATTCTGCGATCGGGGGCGGGACTGTTGGGCAGCGGGCGATCGGGATAGAACCAGAGCAGATGCAGTTCGGGGGGAATGTCATCGCCTGGACGTGCCCCGGATTTGAAGTCGAGCCGGAGGTAGAAATTCAGGTGGTCGATGCCGTACCACAAGCGCTGAACCGTGCTGCTTTGGTGCATCGTTCCCCTTGCGCCGCCGATGTCAAAGCGTCCAGCTTTGTCCCAGTCTTGTTCGTCGCCGCGTCCGTCGATCGCGGGATGAATGAAGCTTTGCGGAAAATGATCCCCGTCGCGATCGTGCCGCTCCACCTGGATACGGACATTCGCCGGAATCGGTTCGTTCAGCGCTTGATATAAGGCAATCAAATGTTCGCGAAATAGCTGATCGAACATCGCATCTTGATTCGAGGAATGGCCTTCGCCAAACCACCAGAACCAGTCGGAACCTTCGGCGGCGTATAGAGCTTCCCAGGCTTCGGGTTGTTTCCTCG
>JAAUTJ010000274.1 GCA_012031475.1 Leptolyngbyaceae cyanobacterium SM1_3_5
GGGGTCGGCAAGAGGGGGCGATCGATCTTTAATAGCTACAACAAAATAATTACAGCAAAGTCCCGTCTCCTGATTGGAAGCGGGACTTTGTTCGGTTGAGTTTCTACTAAGCGGTTGCAAACTGCGGGTCGTATTTGAATTGGAGATGCGGATGCAGTTTCGAGTAGTAGGAATAGATTTCGATCGCGTCCAGTTCATCGAGAACCGGATGTTGAACTTTGATGCCGTCGCCAAGGGGAATGACCAGGCAGCGCTGTTTGCCGCAGGAAAGCAGCTTTTTGTCTTCGATGTTCATTTTTTGAGGTGTTAAAAAAGGGCTTATGGAAGAAAAAAATTTAAGGTAGTCACCCTGTTGAAGACGTCAGGCTGAGCAATTTGTTTCTGATGGTTCAATTTTAAGAAATTAACCTTATCAATCTGCTCCTACCTAGTACAGATATAGCAGTCCTAATTGATGGGTGAACAGCGAAAATTTTGCCCTTGCTGAATCCCTCTGCTTTGGGGGGAGGAGCCTTGAATCTTGCTCCCTTCTCCCTTGGGAAGAAAGGCCGGGGATGAGGGCGGAGCGAGTTTATTACTTAGTTCGACTTTATCCAATCAGGCAGCGTAGCACAGTAGGTCAGTCCAACACTCCAGCAGTGCCTCTGGAACTTTCACCATGTTGACTGCACTAGTAGATGTCTGAAAAAGTCGGCACTTCCAAAGCAGAGCGCATACCAGTGCCAGCGCGTCCCCGAACGTCGGCAACGGTTTGACATACCAAGCCGTCTGCTGCAAGGGCAGATCTGCTTGCCCTGAATGAGCCATCAGTGTCACTAGCGAGAACAGCCCCAGCAGGGTCGGCGTCGTTCGCCGGATCGCAAGGTCTGACCACTGGCGCTGCGTTTCCATGCCCAGATGAGCACGGACTTCCTCAGAGGTGACTACGAAGCTGCCACCGTTGGCGAAACCAGTGCAAAATCTGCTCTGGGGCAACCGTCAAATCAGTGCATAGAGCAGAGTTTTGAGGGTGGGCAGGCGTTTACCAACTTTGCGCGGTCGCCCGGTTTGCTTCGGTTTACGCACAGGAGCAGGCTGGTAGAGCGCAGCATCAAGTCGGAGGCGCGTTACCAGATGGATAGGCACGGGCAACTCAAGGGCGGCGTTGAGCATCTCCAAGGCGGCAAAGCTACTGTCTGCAACCACGACAATGGAGCGCTCTGGTAGCCAGCGTCGCACTTGAGCAATCATCTGTCTTGCCCAGTCGGTAAGTGTCTTGTGGCGGCGCTTGTGCGTTTGGTGGTAGCGCTCTGAGGGCGCTAAGACCGTGAGGAACGGCAGTGCCCAAACGCGCTGTGCCCACTCAATCTCAACTAGCAACATTAAGCTCAGCCACCGCAGACCACTGGCCTTGACAAAATGGCTATCTGAGGAGCGCACTGGGTCTCGATAGATGCCTTTGGCCGCGATGCGTTTGCCCTTGCGCCGCTCAATCGTGTCATCAATGCCCATCACCAACACGCCGCTTGGCGCAAATACCTTGAAAATTTCAGTAAGCAAAATTCGACTGGCTTGGCGCGATGACCAGACGGCTCGGTTGAGGACGCGGTGATAGTTTTGAAAGTGACGCTCCTGGCTCAGACCCATGACCTGCAACACGGCGCTGACCGTACGCTTGCCAGGTGACAAGATCGCGCCTACCAGCAAGACCAGCGCGGAGTGCCAAGTAGGTTTGGAGAACAACGAGGCAAACGGC
The DNA here is from genome assembly GCA_012031475.1 of Leptolyngbyaceae cyanobacterium SM1_3_5. Taxonomy (GTDB): domain Bacteria; phylum Cyanobacteriota; class Cyanobacteriia; order Elainellales; family Elainellaceae; genus JAAUTJ01. Next base: position 1,736 of record JAAUTJ010000274.1, read on the forward strand.
AGGACGAAACTCACAAATTCAATCGGTAGCAGGTTCATATAGGCTCAGGCAACTCTGCTTCTATCGTGCTTGCTGCCATTGCACTTGGCTCAAATGGATAAAGTCGAACTGAGTCGCCGCCTTATATCCCAGGTCTAAAGACGCTGGGTTTTATGGCGTTCTCTATAAAGGCTTCGATCGCTCTGCATCTCGTTGAGAATTTGGCGATACAAAACATACTGCCCCAATGCCTGCTCCAAATCTTTGACATCCGATTGGCCGACAAAGCTTTTTACTTCAACTACGATTCGTTGAGTTTCTTTTTCAGCGCTAATCAGTCGTTCTGCACCCAAGCCAGCAGACAAACGTTTTTTACCAATTTGCAGTGGAAATGGATCGTGGGTAATTGTCCATCCATCTTTTTGTAAAGCCGATCTCACCGTATTGAGATAAATGTCTCTTGCTGGCACATCAAAAATTTATAACGTTTACGAGCGATCGGAATTGTAGTGCGGACGCGCTCCGGGCAGTTCAAAATTGCGATCGGTCTCGAAAACCTCGACACAATACCAGCAACAAATGGAATTCATGCAGGGTAGCGCGATCGCGCCTCCTGTCAGGTGAGATTTGTCGATGCGAAATGCCCTTCGACTCTGAGATCGCAAGCAGCCGAAGACAGCGGGTTATTTGTTGGCGAGCAATCTTCTAAACAGCCTGAATCCATTCGTGCAGGTCGTACTCTGTCCAGATGCCGTTTTGCCAGTAGGGGTCGGCTTCGACCAGTTGGCGCACTGTCGATTCGTCGGATGCGTCGTAGATGGCAAACACGCGGGTGAGATCTTTGGTGGGACCGATCGTCACCAAAACGCTCAATGCTTTTTGGTGAGCCAGTCCGTCGAGGTGAGCTTGGCGGTAAGGGGCACGTTTAGCAAGCACATCGTCGCAGTAGCGCCCCCACATCACATATTTCGGCATTGATTTGAATAAATCATCAAACTCAGTTTAGAACGCTGGCGTCAAACCAATCCGCTGAATGCTGCAAAATCTGCGCCGATCGACGCAGGCGATCGCGCTGCAAATTCACCAAGATCAAGGCATGAAAAAGGCCGAGCATTGCTCGACCTCAACCGTCATCTTGGAGAAGAAATATTAAATTTCGAGGTCTTACACAAGGCCGAGTCTTACACGAGGCCGAGCCAGTGCAGGAAGCCTTGGCCGGAAACCAATTCGACCGCAGCAGCAGCCAGGAAACCGATCATCGCCAATCGACCATTCCAAACTTCGGCGCTGGGGTTAGAACCAAATTGGAACTTGGTTGCAAATTCGCCGTACTTGCGCTCGGACTGTTGCTTGTAGTAGTCTTTCTCGTTCGGTGTGCTTTGCATGGTGGGGACTCCAATGAATCGTGCGTTGTTTATCCGACCTACAAACTAATGTAACAAACTATTTCGGAATCGTCACAATCAAAAGGCAGATTGTCAAGATTCGTTTAACTTATGCGATCGATTGGCAAAATCGTGTCTCAAAGGTTTCAAGGTCATCGATCGCGCTGCGCCGTTCTTTTGCACGGATGACCTGACCAATCTGCTAAATTTTTGACAGTTCATTTTGGTCAAACTCTCGAAGACGACTCAACCGTCCTGCTTCACGGAGAGTAGACTTGTATAAAATGTAAAGCGTTCAAGGTGAGAACGCAGGTCGATCAGCAGTCAGGGTGCTTCAGGGACGACTACAAATCGGTACGCCGACTATAGGGGATTCACCATGAAGCAAGTTTTATTTATTTTGGGCGAATTGAGCGATGCGGATATTGACTGGCTGATTCAAACGGGCGATCGCCAGGAGCTTGAGCCAGGGACGATTTTGATTTCCGAAGGTAGGCCAGTCGATGCGCTGTATGTCCTGCTTGACGGTGCGCTAGTCGTCACCATTTCTGCCCTGGAAGGACGGCAGATTGCCCGCTTGTCCAGCGGCGATGTGGTGGGGGAAATGTCGTTCATTGAGTCGCGTCTGCCTTCAGCAACGGTGCAAACCCTGGAAAAATCAGTTGTGCTGGCCGTGTCGCGATCGCAACTGAGCGAAAAGCTTCAGATGGATGTGGGCTTTGCGGCGCGTTTTTATCGAGCGCTGGCAATTTTGCTGTCGAGTCGGTTGCGCGGCACGGTTCGACAGTTGAGCAATTCCCCCGATCGCACTGAGACTGAAACAGAAACCGCGCAGATCGCTCAGCAGCGATTTGACAATCTGCTAGAGCGGCTGAAAGGCAACGAGTCCGCTTAGCGCAAGGCGACGGGCTGAAGCTGGGCGATCGATCGATGCAGGTCGCTCAGCTTTTGCGCCACTTGACCGCTGGCGATCAAGTCTTTGGCAAGGCTGAGGCCAGATTCCATATCCGTACAAACATCCGATCGCCACAGGTAAAAGCCGCTGTTCCACACGATCGAGCTTTGCAGATCGCCGCCTTCATTTTGCAAAACGGCCTGCATCTGATTGGCGATCGCGGCTTCTTCCAGCGGCACATCGGTTCCCGCAAAGCCGTAGTCACGCGGATGCAGCAACAAGCGTTCGATCGGCTCTCCGGGCTTGTGACCCAGCCCGATGATGCAGGTGCGATCGCGCGGCAAATCGCAACTGCCTTCCAGTCCTTTCACCGTAATGTAGTTGCCTGTGCCGCGCAGCGAAAATGCTTCAGACGCCATGCCTTCAGTCGGCGGATGCACAAAGCCGCTGACCAGCAGGCAGTCTCCGGCATAGGGACACCAGAACAGTTCCAGCGTGGCAAACGGCGGACGCTTGCCGATCTGATCGCGAAATTCCACCAGTCCTTCCGCGAGGGGAAAGTGGCGCGGCTGGTAGACAAAGCCGATTTTGGTTTGGGCGAAGATCTGCTGCGCCTGCTCAAAATCAAGGTGCGTCCAGTCGATGCCCAACGTCTGCCACACTTCCGTGAGCGGGATGCCGTACTTGGTGGGAATGCGTCCGCCGCCATGCAGCACGATCGGCACTTCTGCGGCTGCCAAAACCAAAGCGGTGAGCGGACTTAAGGGCATGGTGCGCGATCGCCCGTCATACGGCAGGCTCATCACGATCGGACGGTAGGGAGCCTCGATCGGCTGGAGTTTGCTGCCGAACTGATCGTAAGCGTCGAGCATTCCCGCTAGTTCTTCTCCGGTCGGACGCTTGATTCGATGGGAAATCATGAATGCGCCGATTTGGGCGGGCGTGGCTTCCTGCGTCAAGATCATGCGCGTGGCGGCTTCGGCCTCGCTGCGGGTCAGGTCTTCGCTGGTGTGGGTGCCGCTGGCAACTTTGCGGAGGAGGTCGCGGAAAGTGTCACTCATTGGGCGATCGGGTGTCGGGTTTCGGGTGTTGTCGAGACGCGAGATCTCGCGTCTGTACGGGGTGTCTAGGAGTGGGCGGCAAGTAGGGCGATCGATCGTGAGGAGATGTGAGTGTGAACGAGATCGCGGAAGCGCTGAATGGGGGGAATTTGCAGGCGGTCTTGCGAGGTGACGAGGACGACTTGCCGGACGAGTGACGGTTCTGCGGTGGGGCGGACGGCTAAGGTGGGGTCGGTGTGTCCGTCGATGATGGCCGATCGCGGCAGCAGTGCCACCAAGCCACCCTGCCGGACAATGCCGCGAAAGGCATCCAAAGTATTCAACTCTAGCGCGGCGTTGAGCGTCACGCCCTGCCGCGCAAACTGCTCCTGCACCAAGCGCTGCATTCCGTAGCCGTCCTTAAACACGACTTGAGGAAAGCGGGCAAGTTCAATCCAGGGGACGCGATCGAACTGCGTCAGCGGATGATTGGCCGCCATCAGCACTTCGACGGGTTCGTCGTAAAGCATATCGACCACCAGTTCCGGCGTTGTCGTCAGGAAGCGGTTGTTCATCACGATCGCCACGTCCACCAAGCCATCTTTGAGGACTTTGATGGCGCGATCGCTGCCCAGTGACGTAACGCGCAACTGCACTTCGGGGTATTCCTGACAAAAGCTTTGCAGAACCGGAGGCAAATACTGAGCGCAGATTGAGTGAATGGCGGCAACGCAAAGTTCCGGCTGCTTTCCGGCCAGCAAATCGGCAAGTTCGGCGGAAGCGGTGCGCCATTCCTGGCAGATTTTGCGGGCGCGGGGGAAGAAACGCTCTCCGGCGATCGTCAATTTGGCTTGCGCGTTGCGGTGAAACAGCGGCAAGTTTAGCTCAGCTTCCAAGCCTTGTACCTGTCGGCTAATCGTGGATTGCGTCAATCCACATTTTTGCGCGGCCTGCTGAAAACTTCCCGTTTCCGCGACCGCCAGAAATGCTTGCAGTTGTTCCAGTCGCATAAACCCACAGCGCAGTATTTCTACGCAGTTCAAGTAACTTGACCTTACCGGATATTGAAAGGGGGTTTAGTGATGTTGGCTACAGACTGAAATTGAGCCAGCGCGGGCGATCGAAAATATTATTGGTGATTTAGATTACCATTCGGCCAGCGCGATCGCAATTCCGTCTCTCCACTGATTCGGTAAATTCTCGGTTGCGCTCAAGCTTTGCAGGCGATCGAACGCCTGATCGATTTGCCTGAGTGCGGCGATCGCGTGAAGCCGAACGCTCGCATCCTCATCCGCCAAAAGCTGCACCAACGGTTCGATCGAGTCTGCCTGCCCTAGCTGTCCTAAGCTCAATGCTGCGGTTTGCCTCAGGGCAGAACTGGGAAGCTTGGCGATCGAGTCAGATAAAGCTTTTGCGGCGATCGGTTTAAGATTGTCAGTTTCGATGCGACCCAGCGCCACGAGAATTTCTTGAATGACGGCTGTATCTGGTTGGTTTGCAGTTGAGGCGGGTTTGCCCCCTAAATCCCCCACTCGTGGGGGACTTTGAACGGCTCGGAAGTCCCCCACG
>JAAUTJ010000275.1 GCA_012031475.1 Leptolyngbyaceae cyanobacterium SM1_3_5
GCCAATTGCCCCTGTAATGCCTGGGCAACATCGGCTACAGGCAGATTGTCCAGGCGACGCATGTCCACCTGGCCGATTGATCCCGTGACCTCGCGCGCGTGGGTGCCGTAACCGACCACTATTACTTCGTCAATTTGCTTCTCGCCTTGCAGGACTGCACTGTAGCTATCGCGCTCGCGGATGGGGACTTCCAGCGCGGCTTTGCCCATCTTGCCCTACGTGCGCCCCGTGCGCGACCTGGCAATTTTGCCGATCGCGATCGTCTCCGAGCAGGAAACGAACAACTGGGCAGTCCCCTTGCGAATGCTGCACTGGTTCGATCCGTCCGAGCCGCTGTTTGACCAGTCTGGATGGCATCCGATGGTGCTGTATCAGCAGGTCACGGTCGCGATCGGGCGTCCGATGTGGATTACGTCCAGTTTGCGATCGCGCTACCAAGGTCGGCAGGCAAGATCCGCCGTGAATGAAGTCAATGACTATTGCCATGAGCAGATCGAAAAGCTGCTGCTGAAGCGCTAGCCAGTGCATCGGCCAGAGCCGTCGATCGAAACTTGCTGTACTAGTCTTGTACTATTACAATAGAACCATAGCCGATTCGATGCGGGCAAAATTCATGCAACTCACCGACGTTCTTTCGCAACTGACCGATTGGTTTCCGGTTGAAGACCACAAAGAGCGCACGATCAAGGGCGGCTCCAAGTGGTATTACATTCCCCATCAGGCGATCCGCGATCGCCTCAACGAGATTTGTCCGGGCGAGTGGTCAACCACTTACGAAGGTCCCCATCTGATCGACGGCGAACCGATCTATCACTGTCGCCTGACGATCTGCGGGATCACGCGGACGGGAATTGGTGACAAGTCCAATGAGCCGAGTCCCTACGGCACAGCCGCGCAGCGAGCCTTTCGCAAGGCGTTTGTCGATGCGGCTGAGCAGTTTGGCATCGGGGCATATCTGGACGAACAGACCAGCGAAAAAACGAAGCGCCACTTCATCCGCCACATGCAGCAGTCGGGCAACGGCAAAGCTGCCGTGTTCTATCAGGAGGCTCGCCGCGAAGCAGACCCCGCCAAAGCGTCATTGGCTTCCCGCGATCTAATTAGCGATGCCCAGCGCAAACGCCTGTATGCGATCGCCATTCAAGAAGGCCGCTACACTGACATCGGTTTCCGTCGCCTCGTGGAAAGTCAAGGCTTTGTCTCCAGCAAAGACATTACCAAACCGTTTACGATACGCTGTGCGATCGCGCCAAAGATCCGGTTCTCGCTGTCACCTACAATCAAGAAGCCGTTGCGTCTGCCTCTTGAGAATCGATCGGGTTTGCTACAGTGGCTAAGCACCACGCAGGCTTGGAAAACATGAACATTGCCATTCTCGGCTGGGGATCTTTGATTTGGAAGCCGCAAGGTCTGCCGATTGCCAGCGAATGGAAAACAGGTGGCCCCGTTTTGTCGCTGGAATTTTCGCGGATCTCAGACAATCGCAAACTCACGATCGTTCTTGACCCGGATGCGGGCGCAGATTGCCCAACGCAATTTGCACTTACGCGATCGATCGAATCTGGCAGACGCGCTCGAAGATTTGACCGCTCGCGAACAAACCGTGCAGGAGTATATCGGCTTCGTTGACCTGCCGCGCTCGCTGAGTTCGGTTTCGGCCTATCCGCATCAGGTGAATGTGGATGCGATCGTGCGCCAGTGGTGCAGCGACTATCAAATTGAAGCGGCCATTTGGACGGCGCTGAAGCCCAACTTTGAGCAAAAATGGGGCAAACCCTTTTCGATCGAAACGGCGATCGACTATCTCCAGCAGTTGCCGACTGGCGATCGAGCAAGTGCGATCGACTATTTTCGCCAAACGCCGATCGAAATTGACACGCCGCTGCGCCAAGCCGTGACGCAACTGATCGAGTGATTTAACTGAGCGATGAACTGGACTCCGCAACCGACGCATGACGGGTCGTTCACGTTCTTCTCGGAAGAATTTGGCGAAGCGTTTCACAGCAGGCAGGGTGCAAAGGCTGAAGCGCTCAGCAAAATTTGCTCAGGCAACGAACTTGGCCGAGCAAGCCGATCGCGGCCAGCTTTGCCTGCTCGATGTCTGCTACGGCTTGGGCTACAATTCTGCCGCTGCGATCGAAACGATCTGGCAGGTGAATCCAAACTGCAACATTACGCTGTATGGCTTAGAACAAGATCCGACTGTGCCGATTGCGGCGATCGATTTGCTGAGTGACTGGTCAATCCCGGTTCAGTCTGCCCTACGAGAAATTGCCGAAACGCAAATTTGCCAGACCGATCGCCTCACTGCAAAACTGCTGATTGGCGATGCCCGACAAACGATTCAACCGCTGCAAATTCAGGCGGATGCGGTTTTCTTCGATCCGTTTTCGCCGCGTCGCTGCCCGCAGCTTTGGACGGTTGAGTTCTTTCAGCAGGTGGCTCGCTGCCTGTCACCGACTGGAAAACTGGCGACTTACTCGCGATCGGCCTCGGTGCGGTCGGCAATGCTGGCGGCTGGCCTGTCGATCGGCACGATTCCGCTGGGCAAGCAGCACTTGCTGCATGAGTGGTCACAGGGGACTGTCGCCGCTTATACCAGCACTGGTCTATGCCCACTGTCAAAAATGGAACAGGAACATCTGCAAACGCGAGCGGCAATTCCCTACCGCGATTTGCAGTTAGGCGATCGACCAGAAGAGATTTTCCAGCGTCACCAGCAAGAGCAGCAGCGATCGACGCTGGAATCAACTTCAAGCTGGAGACGCCGCTGGCAAATTGATTCGGTCTAGCGGTCTGAACGATGCAGCAGTCGCTGCCAAATCGATCGCCGCTGAATGCCCAAAGCGCGATCATAGCTGGCATAAGCTTCGCGATAGTGGTTAAGCCGCTGAAGGGCAACGCCGCGAAACGTCCAGGTTTTGCAGTGGTCTGACATCAGTGCTAGGGCGCGATCAAAATGGTCAAGTGCTTCGAGATAGCGCCCCATATTGGCTAAGGCTTCACCGCGACTGTAGCAGGTCTGCGCGTCAATCGGTAGGGCAGAAGAGGGCAGTGCAGAAGTTCGAGCGATCGAAGCGGGAGGCTGTTGCATAGCTTGGCTTGGCATCTTCAAGAATTAGACAGTGGAGCGGCAGATGCAAGAAATCAAATAAAGCGCTTGCCCACTGAACGGCAATCAGGTTCACTCAGCCAGCAGTTAGCTCAAGCGATCGTACCGAAATCAGGCCGAGTGATAGCAAGTTTGAAGTGACGGGGAGGACGGCGGCAGCGATCCGAGGATTTTTACCCGTTCATCTTTGACTCTAGCAGGTGTTACGGCAATCGCAAGATACTGGACGGATTTTGCAACATAATGTTAGCTGCGTGATCTTACGTATTTTTTTAAGGTTTTTTATAATGCTCTGATGAACTCCGTATTATCCACATTGATTACTGATGCGAATTGCGTAAATTTTTGGAGAGCTTTTGTAATTTTCTTCAATTGTTCCTCTACTCTAGGAAAGAGTTTGCGCGTTTTTAAGTATGTAGAAAAATCAACGATTTTTTTGGTATGGATTCAACCTTGAGAAGGGTTGACACCCCCTTTTACAAATACAGACACTTTCGTTATTTTTTACTTAATGAAGGTTATTGCAAACCATTATTTGGGTTACGCCATATTGCTTAGAGATGCATTTGTTCTCGGCTTGTAAATTCCAGTTAAACGCGAAAGGCTAGATTCTGTCTAGCTTACGGCTTGAGTTTGTGTTAGCTAATTGTTCTTTCCTGTTGAGTCTAAAGCGGAATTTTCTGTTCCTGACAACTGCCATCGCTCGCTATGGGAACCGTGAAGAGTCGCAAATCAATTGATCTGCGCTCATTCTGACAAAGCAAGTCATCTCTTGCTTGATCGCCACTTTGAAGTTCGGTCATTTATCGAATTCTTTTCTATCTCGACTCAGCATATTGACTGAATTATCTAAGTCTTTTTGCTGAGCCGCATAGAAGCAACTGGCCGCAACCTTCAATTTGTTCCTGTGTCAACTTTGTTTTAGCGGAAAGCACGATGGTACGAGACGCTTTAATCGTAGGAGTAAACACTTACCAGTCCTTGCCTGCACTGCAAGCACCCGCACACGATGCCGGGGCGATCGCCCAGCAGCTTCAAAGCTGTGGGGATTTTCGCGTCCATCGTTTGCCCGAAGTCATTCAAGCCGGACAGCCACAGGTCGGACTTAAGACGCCTGTAACGCTGAAAGAACTCGAAGCAGCACTGGTGCGGCTATTCAAGCCGAAAGGCAGCAATATCCCGCACACCGCAGTGTTCTACTTTTCAGGGCACGGCATCCAAAAAGAAGCGGGCATCGAAGAGGGCTATCTGGCAACCAGCGATGCCAATCCGGAAGCAGGCTTTTATGGTCTGTCGCTGTTTTGGCTGCGCCGTCTGCTGCAAGAAAGCCCGGTGCGGCAGCGCGTGATTATTTTAGATTGCTGTCACAGCGGCGAACTGCTGAACTTCCTTGAAGCCGATCCGGGCGCAAAAGTCGGAACCGATCGCCTGTTTATGGCCGCTTCTCGCGAATACGAATCGGCTTACGAATCGCTCGACAGTCCGTACAGCGTTTTTACACAAGCGCTGCTCAAGGGACTCGACCCGCAGCACAGCAAAACCGGAATTGTCACCAATCACTCGATCACGGCCTGGGTCAGTCAAGCGCTCAAAGGCGAAATTCAGCAGCCGCTGTTTGAAAGCTCTGGCAGCGAAATTATTTTGACGCGATCGATTGCCGCTGCCCCGCCGCAGCGATCGCCCACTGCAACCCACGAGTGCCCCTATCGCGGACTAGCCTATTTTGACGAAGCGGATGCCGAGTATTTTTTTGGCCGCGAAGAAATCAGCAATCAACTGATCGCCAAACTGCACAGCCGCAAATCACGCGATCGTCGGGCATCCGGCAGCGGCAAATCCTCACTGCTGCGGGCAGGATTGGTGCATCAACTGCGGCAGAGACGATCGGCAAAAACTGCCCACTGGCAAATCAAGCTGGTCACACCGGGCGAACATCCCCTGAAAAACCTGGCCGCTGCATTTGTTGACCTCAACACTGCCGCGCTGGAGCGAGCCGAACAACTGCGCCGCGCCGAAGCTTTTCTGCAAACGGGCAGTGCCGGACTTGCCCAACTGATTCAGGCCAGTTTGCTCGATCAAACGCACAATCTCGCCGCGCCGCCGCATCTGCTGCTGGTGATCGACCAGTTCGAGGAAGCGTTGACGCTTTGCCAAAGCGAAACTGAGCGCCAACAGTTCTTTGCAAGTTTGGCAACGGCGATCGCCACAGTTGAAGGACTCCGCGTCGTCGTGGGCTTGCGATCGGATTTGTCACGAAATGCTCGCAATACAGCGCGATCGCGCCACTGCTTGCCAATTGCGCCGTTGCGATCGCGCCGCTGAACTACGAGCAGATCAAGTCGGCAATTACCCGTCCGGCGGAAAAAGTCGGCTTGGTGTGCGATCCCAATTTCGTGTACACCATGCTGCTGGATGTGATGGGCGCTCCGGGTGAACTACCACTGTTGCAGTACACCTTGCAGCAGCTATGGCAGCAGCGGCAGGTAGACAACAACGGCGTCGCGCATTTGACGCTCGACACCTACACGGCCTTGGGCGGCATTCGCGGCACACTGCAACAGCGAGCCACCGAAGTATTCAACCGCCTCACTCCGGCTGAGCAAGCGATCGCCCAGCGAATTTTCCTCGCCCTCACTCAGCTAGGTGAAGGCACAGAAGATACGCGCCGTCGCGTCGTCAAGTCGGAACTGGTGCGCCCCGACTGTTCGATCGAGCAGACCGAGCAAACCTTGGAAAAGCTCGTCGCCGCCAAACTGGTAATCGCCAGCCAGGGCGACGAAACTGCCGAGCATTCCGAGGCGATCGATGTCACCCACGAAGCGCTGATTCGCGCTTGGCCGCTGCTGCGTACCTGGCTGGAAACCAATCGCGAAATGCTCAGGCGGCAGCGGCGGATCGAGCAGGCGGCGCAGGAATGGCAGCAGGCCGGACGATCGATCGCCCCGGAATATCTGCTGCATGGCGCTCGGCTGACCGAGGCGGAAGACTTTGTTCGGACGCATGTGCAGGAACTTTCTGCGCTGGCTCAAGAATATGTCTACACCAGCCAGCAAGAGCGCGATCGCGTCCGGCGAGCTTCCAGACGGCTGCAATTTGCTCTGCCCGCAGTGGTGGCTCTTGCCCTGCTTGCAGTGGCGGAAGTGGCGCTTCGGCCCGGAGAAAACGTGGCAGAAACCGCCCTGCCGCTGTCGACCGCGGTCGTCGGCGATACCACGGGTGCGGTGGCCGACGGTCCGGCGGCTTGCGGTTTTTCAGACCTTTCGCCCGATCTTTGGTACCGCTTCACCGCCGCGACCGACATCGAGGTCTACGCCAGCACCGAGGGCTCGAGCTTCGACACCGTGCTCTCGGTCTACGAGGGTTGCCCTCGACCCTTCGACGCCGCGCTCGAATGCGCCGACGGCGTGCCGGGCTGCAATCGGCGCTCGATTTCGAGGCCGATGCGGGGGTCGACTATTTCTTCCGCGTCAGCGGTTTCGCCGTGC
>JAAUTJ010000276.1 GCA_012031475.1 Leptolyngbyaceae cyanobacterium SM1_3_5
GCCAGAATGCTCGACGCGATCGCCCCCATCTTTTCGACAAAAATCGGAATGCGATCGCTGATGTCGGGCAAGATGCCCACTGGCACAAACAGCAAGCGTTCCTGCAAATCGAGCAGCACTTCGACTCGAAGGCGTTTCCCGCGAACGCAAATCGTCACGGTGAACGCGATACCGTTCCGCAAGCTTCGCGATCGAGCTAGGAAAATAGTTCCGAACTCCCACAATTCAATTGTCCTCCCGCTTAAGAATTGAGCAAAAAGGACAACGAAAATCCATCGGCTGCGGCCACAATGCGGTGAAACATTGCAGCCGCAGCGCAAAGCTGACGTAAGATCATGAACGCCTCCAATTGATACGGATACTATCGGTTGGGGGAAGTCCTCTGCGTTTTTTGGCTGCAATCCAAAGGCGCAGGGGCATGTATTCCCTTGACGCAGTATTGTACCGGAAATCAAGCCGCTGCGAAATTTTAATCCAAAATAAATCAATCTGAGGGTACAGAGAAAATCCGTAATTCCTCTGATTTTGCTGCGCCCATCAAGATTTATCTTCGTTACAATTATTCACAGTCGTTCCTATTTCCCTACCAATTCCAATGGCTGATACTCTCACCAAGTTGGCCTACCAGTCCTTCCAACAAGGCAAGAGCGTCTTCGGACTGACTCACAAAGCTTTAAGTACGAGTTTATTAAACCTGCTGGCTCCGCGAGTTCCTTCCGACAGCGCCTCGGAATCAGAACGGATTAACACCAGTGGCCTTTCGGCTGAACTGCTCCTCAAAGTGCAGCAGCGTTTGAATCAACTGATCGAAACCGACTGGGCAGATGTCGATCGCGGCGTTTATCCGGCCAGCCTGGTTTTTGACAATCCCTGGGCAGATTTTTTCCGCTTCTATCCGCTTTTGTGGATGGACATGCCGCAAATCTGGGATCGCGCTAACCAAAAGCGCTACCAAGATTTTTCGGAAAACATCAAAACGGACGGCTATCCCAGCTACTATCTGCAAAACTTTCACCACCAGACGGACGGCTATCTCAGCGATCTATCCGCTAATCTGTACGACTTGCAGGTCGAAATTCTGTTTAACGGCTCTGCCGATGCGATGCGTCGCCGCATTCTCGCCCCGCTCAAGCGCGGACTGGCCGAAATGGGCGCACCGAACGATCGTCAAACCCGCATTCTCGACATTGCCTGCGGCACAGGCCGAACCATGAAAATGATTCGCGGCGCACTGTCGGACGTGTCGCTGTATGGCGCAGATTTGTCTCCGGCCTACTTACGCAAAGCCAATCAGCTTTTGTCGCAAGATCCCGGAGAACTGCCGCAGTTGTTGCAGGCGAACGCCGAAGAACTGCCGTATCTCGATCGCTACTTCCAAGCCGTCACCTGTGTCTATCTGTTCCACGAACTGCCCGCCCATGTTCGCCAAAACGTGATCAACGAAGCCTTCCGCGTCATTGTGCCCGGAGGTGTGTTCGTCGTTTGCGATTCGATTCAGCTTAGCGATTCACCCGAACTCGCTCCGATCATGGAAGGCTTTGCCACGATGTTCCACGAGCCGTACTATCGCAACTACACCGTTGATGATATGGAAGCTCGCCTCAAAGAAGCAGGCTTCATCGATATTGCGATCGAATCGCACTTCATGAGCAAGTGCTGGTTTGCCCGAAAGCCGATCGAGCAGTAAGCGATTTGGGGTGGAGGTGCAGGCCAAAGCCCCAAACCGTAAAAAATCAGACAAATTACAGAAGCGATCGCTCCCAAAAAGCTACAGTTGGGATTGAACTACGCTGCGAACCCATCAAGATAATGACCTACACTTCTAGCACCGACGATGCGAGTCAAACGCTGATGAGCGAAGAGATTGCTTCTGCCAATCATCTGGAGGTGATCGAAACGGTAATTGGCAGCTTGCAGGAAGATGACAGCGCAATGGTGAGCCATTCAGAGCAAGGCCACCTGTGGAAGTTCAAATATGGCAGCGTCGAGGTTTTTGTGCAGCTTTCTGGCGAAACCGACGAAGACATGCTCACGATTTGGTCGCCCGTCCTGAAACTGCCTGTGCAAAACGAAGGTTCGCTATTCCGCAAACTGCTGGAAATGAACTGGTCAAGCACGTTTGAAGCTCGATTTGGCATTTTGGAAGATCAAGTGATTGTTTCCACAACGCGGACGGTGGCTGAACTGTCGCCCGGAGAAGTTTCACGCAACATCACCGTTGTCGCCACGATCGCAGACGACAATGACGAAGCGCTACAGGCCGAATTTGGAGCGAGCTAGCCCTAAATCCCCCACGAGTGGGGACTTTGAAGTGAGCGGAAGTGGGTTGGGTGTGGCTCAAGATCAGTGGCGATCGATCCCTCCACTCGCCGCCCCCGGAGCGGTGCAGATGGCGATCGATTCCTGGCTGTTCGAGCAGTTTTGTCGAGGCAATCAGCCGCCCGTTTTGCGGTTCTACACCTGGAAGCCGATCGCCATTTCGCTGGGCTTTCATCAGTCGCGCTATCCGAGCGAGTGGCGCGATTTGACTTGGCAGGGCGAAGCGATCGATCTGGTCAGACGACCGAGCGGCGGACGAGCGGTTCTGCATCAAGGCGATCTCACCTATGCCGTGATCACGTCCGGCGAGGGAAACCGGATGCAGGCGTATCGATCGATCTGCGAATTTCTGATTCAGGCGTGGCGATCGATCGGCGTTGACCTGGATTTCGGTTCAGCCGGACGCGGCTACATCCACAATCCCAACTGCTTTGGAAGCGCAACAGCCGCCGATTTGGTCATGCCCGACGGCAGGAAATTGATCGGGAGCGCTCAGGTCAGGCGCGGAACGGCGATTTTGCAGCATGGTTCGATTCGCCTGAATCCCGATCGCGCCCTGTTTCAGCAGGTGTTTGGAATGGACGAGGTGATTGCAGATCTACCCAAAATTCCGCGATCGGATATCATCGCCGCTCTCGAAACCGCTGCGTCATCTTGCTTTCAGATGACCTTGCAGCCCGAACCGCTGACCGAAGAGGAATGGCAGCAAATTAACGCTCAGCCGACCGATCGCGCAATTGCCTCTAGTTCCAATCCAGGCGGATAAACATTTTCCGCTCGAACACGATCGACCACAGAATCCGCAACCGGAAGCTTCAGAGCGCGTCCGATCGCCTCAACCACATCGCCGCGATCAATCACACCCACCAGTTCGCCCGCCGAAACGACCACGACCCGCCGCGCCGTTTCAAGCTGTTCGACCACGCTGCGAAGCGAAGTGGCTTCATCCACGATCGCCAATCGATCGATCGAGTCCATCACGCTGGTCACGGGCGCAGTTCCCACACAAGACCCGGAAGTTGCTTCCGGCCAAATGATGCCGCGCTCTCGACCGTTCTCGATGACGCGGTAAGTGGCGGGCGACATTGTGGCGAGGTCGTTCAGACTCAGGTGAGCGTCGATCGCCTGCAAATCTCGCTGCATCACCTCGATCGCTTTCAGCCGCAACAGCGCATCTTGCAGATTGGCAACGCGACGATAAGCATTGGCGCTGCGGATGCCAAAATAGCCCAGCAGCGCAATCCACAGGCCGCTGATCGCTCGGAGCGAGGTAACAAAATACAAGGTGATTCCGGCTGCGATCGCAATCCAGCACAGCGTTTGGCCGACTCTGGCCGCCCAGCGGACGCCTTTTTGTCGGCTTCCGGTCGTTTGCCAGATTGCCGCCTTCAGGACTTGTCCACCGTCCAGCGGCAAACCGGGGATCATGTTGAACAAGGCCAAAATTAAGTTGATGCTCGCCAAAGTTTCTAGCACGATCGCCGCAGGTTCCGGCAGCGGCAGGAGAAATCGCAACAGCAGCAGCAGCAGGCACAGGCCAAAGCTGACGGCGGGGCCAGCGATCGCCACGTGAAAGGCTTGCTGCGGCGTTTTCGATTCGGACTCGATCGCCGCGACGCCGCCGAACAGGAACAGCGTGATCGATCGAACTGAAATGCCTTGCGATCGCGCCACGAGACAGTGACCAAGCTCATGCAGCAACACCGAGGCAAACAGCAGCAGCGCCATTGCAAATCCGGCGCTCCAAGCGGTTGAACTGCGCCAGTTTTGCTGCTGCCAGCTTGAGCCGAAATGCAGCGTAAACAAGGCCAGCACGAAAAACCAGGAGGTATGCAGCAGGAGCGGAATGCCGAAGACGGAGCCGATTTGCCAGTAGTTTTTCATTGCTGCCAGTCTCCGCTGCTGCACTTGCCGCTTTTCTACATCCTAAATTGCTCAGCGAAGATGGTAGGCTCTATCTAAGAAGCTGTGTATTTAAATAGCGAGTTTTCGAGTGGGAGGGACACGAATGAAACGATTGGTGAGCATCCTGGCAGTGGTGTTGGTGCTGCTGGGCGGCTGGCTGGGCGGGTCGCAATTGGCGATCGCCACGCCGCTAAATTCGGTTTTGACTGCGCCCGTGCTAGCGGTGCGGAACGCCGCAGATGACCTGCTGGGTGAGCGGGACGGCAAAATTGACCTGAACAACACAAAACGTCCGCGCCTTCACCCAATATCCGGGGATGTATCCGACCTTGGCGCGGATGATTCTCGATTATGCGCCGTTTGAGTCGGTTGAAGACGTGCTGAACATGCCGGGTTTGAGCGATCGCCAAAAAGAAGTGCTGCGCTCCAACTTTGACAACTTCACCGTCTCTGATCCCAGCGAAGTGTTTACCGAAGGCGGCGATCGATTCAACAACGGCATTTACCGCTAGACCGTTCAGCTTGGTTCTGTTATTTTGCGATCGCTCTTTGTACAGTAGGGATAGTCACGCCCCGCCGCACAAGGAGCGATTTTTCATTGGAATTTGACGTGTTGATTGTCGGCGGCGGTGCAGCCGGACTGTATGCCGCCCTTTGCCTGCCCGCCGATTTGCAGGTTGGCCTGCTGGCAAAAATCCATTGTCTGACTCGGCCAGCGATTGGGCACAAGGCGGCATTGCGGCTGCGATCGCCCCCGAAGATTCCCCGATTTTGCATATCGAAGACACGCTCAACGCCGGAGCAGGCTTGTGTGAACCCGCCGCCGTCAAGCTTTTGGTCGAACAAGCAGCCGACTGTGTGCGATCGCTGGTCGAAATGGGCGTCGGCTTCGATCGATCGGGCGCTGATCTGGCTTTAACTTTGGAAGCGGCTCACTCGCGGCGTCGGGTTCTTCACGCCGCCGACACGACCGGACGAGCGATCGTCACCACGCTGACTGGGCAAGTCCTGAGCCGCAAAAATATCCGCATCCTTTCGCCTGTTTTCGTTCTCGATTTGTGGATGGTCGAGGGGCGATGCTGCGGGGTTTGTCTCGTGCAGGATGGCGAAATTCGCTGGATTGCGGCGCGGGCGATCGTGCTGGCGACCGGAGGCGGCGGGCAGGTTTTCGCACAAACGACGAATCCCCCGCTCAGCACCGGAGACGGCGTGGCAATGGCGTGGCGATCGAACGGCATTCTGCGCGACCTGGAATTTATGCAGTTCCACCCGACCGCGCTCACCAAAGCCGGAGCGCCCCGCTTTTTGATTAGCGAAGCCGTCCGGGGCGAAGGCGCTCATCTGGTCGATGGACAAAATCACCGCTTTGCCTTTGACTATCATCCCGCTGGCGAACTTGCGCCCAGAGATGTCGTCAGTCGCGCCATTTTCACGCATCTCCAGCGCACAGGTGAGGCAAACGGCTGGCTGGATTTGCGATCGATCCCGGTCGATCGCATCCGCCACCGCTTCCCCAACATCATTGCCGTTTGCCAGCAGTGGGGCGTCGATTTGTTCCGTGAACCGATTCCGGTCGCGCCCGCCGCACACTACTGGATGGGCGGCATTCTCACCGATCTAGACAGCCGCACCTCGATCCCCGGACTCTACGCTTTGGGTGAAACGGCGAGTACCGGAGTTCACGGCGCGAACCGACTGGCGAGTAATTCGCTGCTGGAATGTCTCGTGTTTGGAGCGCAACTGCGATCGATCGACCTGCCCGATCCGCCCATTCTGCCGACTGCTGCCCCAACTGGTGGGATCGATCTCACCCTCGATCCCGCTGTGGCCGAAATTCGATCGCACCTGCCGAAGCTGGTTTGGCAAAGTGCCGGAATCTGTCGCGATCGCAAGGCGCTGGAGGCGGCGATCGCGCAGGTTCAGCAGTGGCGACAAGCGTTTGCCAAGCTGCCGATCAGCCAAACTCTGACGCAGCTAGAACCCGGACGCACGATCGCCGCCTCGGACTTCAACGCGATTCGCGACTGGGGCGAAACTCGCAATTTGCTTGACGTTGCCGAATTGATTTTGAAAAGCGCCGTTTTTCGCGAAGAAAGTCGGGGCGGGCACTATCGATCGGATTTTCCGCAACCTGATTCGGCGTGGCAGGCGCATACGCTGGCGCAGAACGATCGCTGCTGGAAATCCGATCGGCTGTAGCGTGGCGATCGCTCTGTGGCTAGACCTAGCTCAATTGACGGCAATTTTCTTATCTTTCGCGCCTCATCATGTCCCTCACCCTCGCCTCCACCCACCTCCACCAAATCCATCGCCACGCCCAACAAGCCTACCCGCACGAATGCTGCGGACTGCTGCTCGGCCACAGACTT
>JAAUTJ010000277.1 GCA_012031475.1 Leptolyngbyaceae cyanobacterium SM1_3_5
ATTTTTCTGTGGATAGCAAACCACTATTTCCCGCACGAACACTTTGTGAAGGGTCGCGAGGGCAGCAGCGCAGCGAATCTTAAGCGCGTCTGGCTGTTTATCCTGGCGATCACAATTCACAACTTTCCCGAAGGTTTAGCGGTTGGCGTTGGTTTTGGTGGCGACGATCCCTCAGCGGGGATGGCCTTGGCGATCGGGATTGGTCTGCAAAATATGCCGGAAGGCTTGGTGGTTGCGCTCTCGCTGATTACCGAAAACTACCGCAGACGCGAAGCGCTCCTGATCAGCACGCTGACTGGGCTGGTTGAGCCGATCGGGGGATTGATTGGAGCCGGAGCCGTTCTGCTCGTTCAGCCAATCTTTCCGATCGCGATGGGCTTTGCAGCGGGCGCGATGCTGTTTGTGATCAGCGATGAAATCATTCCAGAATCACACCGTCACGGCTATGAAAAAGCGGGAACAGCAGGCGTAATGGTTGGTTTTGTCTTGATGATGTTTCTCGATGTCGCGTTGGGATAGCGGCGATCGCACGTAAAAAAGAAAGAAGGAGCAGTTGCCAGAGGAGAACGCCACCGGAATTCTCACTCAATTTTGCTAGCAGCAACCGCTTCCTTCTTAGCATTCATTCACCTGTGATAAACACCCTATCAGCCGAGTTTGTCACTTCCATGTTCGGGAGATGAACTTCGCATGACAAATCGTGCCGCTGTCGATCCTGCATCACCAGCTCGATCGCTAACTCTCTCCTTCAGGCAGTTGTGCCAGCAGAATTGTTAGCCTTTATTAAGAGAATCTAGATTGGCGAATCGATCGAAGCGCCGCTTAAACCTTATGTTTTCACGTTTAGTTCAAACCAGTTCCCGCCAGCGCGAAATTGCCGAAGTTGTCTTGCGTAACGGTTGGGACTACATGCGCCAACTGCTCACCGGAGGCAAAGCCGACGAGCCGCGCCTGCCCAACGCCCGCCGTTCTCCGCAATATCCTCGTTGAGTTGGGACCAGTCTATGTAAAGCTCGGACAGTTACTCAGTACGCGCCCGGATTTGCTGCGTCCGGAATACATCGAAACCTTGGGAACGCTGCAAGCCGAAGTGCCGCCCGTGCCCTGGGAAGATGTCGAGGTGGTGATTCGCCAGCAGTTGCACCAGCCGCTCGCTGAGGCATTTTTGGAAATTAATCCGATTCCGGTTGCGGCGGGATCGATCGCCCAAACGCACAAAGCCGTCCTCAAAGATGGCCGCAAGGTCGCTCTGAAGGTGCAGCGTCCCGGCCTGGAACTGGTGATCGATCAAGATATCGCCCTGATTCGCTTTGTGGCAAGCTTGGTGGCGCAAACGGATTTCGGACAGTACTACGATGTGGTTTCGCTGGCCGAAGAATTCGCGCAGGCGTTGCGGAACGAACTCAACTTTATGCAGGAAGCGGAATACACCGATCAGCTTCGCCGCAACTTTTCCACGAGCCGCTGGTTTGATCCGCAAAAACTCGTTGTTCCTGAAATCTACTGGGACTTGACAACCGAAAAACTGCTCGTCATGGAATGGCTGGACGGCGTTCCGCTCCTGCTGGGCAACTTTCAGGGCATCGGCTACGAAGGCGACATTGAAGCTGAAAAGCGCGACATTTCGACAATGCTGCTGCGATCGTTCTTTCAGCAAATTTGTCTCGACGGCTTCTTTCACGCTGACCCGCATCCCGGCAATTTGTTTTACCTCCACGATGGCCGCGTTGCCCTGCTGGACTGCGGCATGGCCGGACGGCTCGATCCGCGATCGCAACAGATCATCTTGAACTGGTCTTGGCGATCGTCAACCTCGACGCGCAGCGCTGTACGCAACTCACGCTTGAACTGGCTCCGCCCCTCCAGCCGATTAACCGCATTCAGCTTGAGCGCGAATTCGATCGCTTATTGCGCCAGTACTACAGCATGACGATCGCCCAGGTGAATTTCAGCAAGCTCGTCTACGAAGTGCTGCAAGTCGCCCGCAACAACAAAGTGCGAATTCCGGGAAACCTCGGATTGTGTGCCAAAGCGATCGCCAACCTCGAAGGCATCGCCCGCGCCCTCGACCCGGAATTCAACATTCCCAACAAAATTCGCCCGATGATGACCGAGGTATTTCAAAAGCAGCTTGTCGGGGAAGCGCCGCTGGCTGCCCTGTTGCGAACCGCGCTGGACGTGAAAAATCTTTCGCTCCAGTCGCCGCGCCAAATTGAAATGCTGCTCGATCGCGTTACGTCCGAAACGCTTCAGTGGAATTTCACCATCCGCGAACTTGACCCGATCCGCCGGACGGTCGATTCTTCTGCCAATCGCTTATCGTTCAGCATTGTGATTGGCTCGCTGATTATGGGCGCGGCAATCATCTCGTCAACGGCTCAAAATAGCCAGGTGTTTTGGGTCAGTGATGTGCTGTTTGCGGCTGCAAGTCTCGTCGGATTGTGGTTACTTATCTCGATTTGGCGATCGGATAGGCTGCGTTGAGATAGCTCGATTGAAGGAGTATATCTGACTGCCTGACCGTCAGGCTCACACTTCACGAGTGACCAAAATCACGTTTTCTGTTACCTTCTCGAAGGTGTCGTCGTGGCTGATGACGAAGATTTGGCGGAAGGTTTTGATGTTGGCGATCGCTTCGGCCAAACTGTCGCGACGCGGACGATCCATATTCGTCGTCGGCTCATCAAAAAGGCAATATCGAGGTCAGCGAGGACGCGCAGCAAGGCAAGGCGAACGGCCAGGGCAGCACACATCTGTTCGCCACCAGAGAGATTCACAAAGCGGCGGGTGTGTGCGCCTTCTTGCAGAATAATTTCGTAGTCGCGTGTCCATTCGAGGGCGATGTTGGGGCGGTTCATCAGTTCGCGGAAGAGTTTGTCGGCTTCGCGGGAAATCGACTGCACATAACGCTCGGTAATGCGGGGGCCAGCGTCTTTGTAGGCTTTGCGGGCAAAGGCGATGAACTTCCGCACCTGTTCGCGCTGCTTGAGGTCGCTGCGGGCACGATCGCGCACTTCTGCCACAGCCTGTAAACGGCTAAGCTGCGTATCGAGTTCGGCCAAAAACGTTTTCTGCTGGGGCAAACTGCCGACAAGCTGATCGGCCTGCGATCGCACTTCCCTCCATTCCGTTTCAACCTGCTCATACTGCTGGGGATCGGACTGCTGACTTTGGGCGGCGTACTGCTGCTCCAGTTCGTGCTGCTGAAGTTCAAGCTGCTGGAGTTGCGCGATCGCGCCCTGCATCTGCGCTTCCAATTCGGCCAAACGGTTCGCGTCCTTCTGATGCTCCAGATAAATTAGATAGTCGCTTTGATGCTGCTGACGAATGAGTTGCTGCGCTTCAATTTGTTCATCAAGCGCGGCAAAGGCGGCAAGCTGAAGCTCGATCGCCTCGATCGCCTGCTGCATCGGTTCCAGGGTTTGGGAAACGCAATCGAAATTCTGCTGAAAGTGCGATCGCTGCTCTAGCTGCTGTCCCAAAAGCTGAGTGCGACCTCTGGGATCGTTAAGCTGATTCAGCGCGGTCGAAAGCAGCGATCGCTGTTCTTGCCAGTAAGCTTCCTGGGTCAGCGCGGCTTTGAGTTCTTGCAGGCGTTTGTCGAGGGCGATCGCCTGATCGCGCAAATCGTTTTCCTGCTCTTGCCTTGCGGTCAGGGTGGCAACTTCGGCCTGCTGCTTTTGGGCGGTTTCGATTTGGCGCTTGGCGGTCTGGAGTTGGCCTTGAAGCTGATCGGTCGCCGTTTGCTGATTCAAATCGGTCAAAATGCCTTGCAGCGACTCTAAGAGCGTATTGTTCAGATTCACCTCAGATTGCAGCGTCGTCATCACCGTATCAAACGCGCTGCTGGCCTGCGGAAATTGCTGCCGTAGCTGCCACAGGGTCGTTGCGGCTTGGCTGGCAGCATCGGCTTGGCGATCGCGCTGTTGACTGGCAGACATAAACAACTGCCGCAGTTCGCTTTCAAACTGGCGAGCGGCTTCGACTCGCGTGATTTGGGCTTGCAGGCGATCGCGCTGCCGCTCCAGATTCGGCAACTGCTCCACCTGCGCTTCAAGCTGCTCGATCCGGCTGATTTCTTTGGAGAGGCGATCGAGGTCTTTCTGAATTTTGGCAAACTGCTTGGCGGCGGTTTGCTGTTCGCGCTGGAAGGCTTGAAGCTGCTGAAGTTCCTCTGTCGCGCCCTGCTGCTTTTGCTCTAGCGCTTGCTGGCGATCGATCTGCGGCTGAGTGCTGCGATTTCCGTTTCGGCCTCAGTGAGTTCGATCGAGTTGCAGGGAAAGCTTGGTGAGTTCCGACTGGCGATCGCGCAACGCCTGCTGCTGAGCATCCCGCGACTTTTGCAACTGCTGCCGCTGCTTGATCTGCTGATCGAGCGATTTCAAGGCGGCTTCGGCCTGCTGAAAAGCCTGATAGCTGCTGCGTTTGGCGGTGCAGATCGTGACGGCTTGCTGAGCGCGATCGACCGACTGCCGCAGAACTTGATTGGCCTGCCGTTTGCCTTCGGCCTGCGCGATCGCCTTTTGCACGTCCGCCTGAAGCTGCCGGACAACTTGCGCTTGTGTGGCGAGTCGGTCTTTTTCGGCTTGAAGCTGCGTCAGTTTGGTTTGCAGTTGGGCGAGGGTCGCTTGGTTTTGAGTGATTTCGCGGTGGAGGGTCGATCGCCGCTCCTTCACTGCATCCCATTCCTGCAAGGCTTCTTCGCACTCGGTAATTTTGCGATCGAGCTGCTCAACTTCCGCCTTTGCCAAGTCTTCCAGCGGCTTCAGGTCGCGATGCAGCGATTTGTATTCTTCAACTTTGAGAATTGCATCAAAAACTTTGCGGCGATTTTCCGTTGTTTCCAGGAAGGCGGCGGTAAATGTGCCTTGCGGAACGCCGATCGTATTGGCGAACAATCGCGCCAAATCCGTTCCGGGGGCGACGTTGAACTGCTGCCTCAGCCAAGGCATCACTTCCTCGTTGATCAGCTTAAAGTCGAGCTTGACGCTTAGCTGCGGGTCATAAAGCGTATAGCCTTTCGTTGTACAGCGCTGCACTTCGTAGGTACGACCATCGCGATCGCTGACAAACCGCACCATCACCTGAGCGCTACTTGCCCCATTGCGAATCAAATCTTCTTTGTTGTAAGCGCCCGTGTGGTTGAACAGCGTCCACGCGATCGCTTCCAAAATGCTGCTTTTTCCGGCTCCGTTTTCGCCGCAGATTGCGTTTGTGCCAATCTGAAACTGAAATTCGCGATCGCTGTGCGACTTAAAGTTTTTGAGCGCAACTGAAAGAATCTGCATAACTCACCTGCGCCCGAAGGCAGCGTAGCGTATCGCCAATCCGTTCCAATGTAGAACAAATGCACCCCAACAGCGCACCGAATCACCGAAGTTTAATCGATCGGATTTGAAGGGTCAATCGATCGAAGACCGAACCAATCACAAAACCCAGAGCGGTTTGCAGTGCTTCGCTTTGGGTTTCATAGGTTTCTATTAGTCTGTCTCTTGGCTCGCAAACAGCCGAAACTATGCTTCTCGGCTGGGAGCGCGATCGAGATTCAGCACCCATTCCCGCAGCAGAGAAGTTCACCTGATCGGGCACTTCATCGTGCGGACAGTGACCCGCCTGCAAGAAATGCTCCTGCAACTGCGGGTAGTGTTGCCGAAACTGCTCAGCCCGCGATCGGGCATTCATCCAGGGGTCGCCTTCGCCCCACAGCAGCAGCAGCGGACAGCGCATCCGTTCCAGCAGCGCATCAATTTTGTCACCCTGCGGCGACTTGAAGACGTTGGCGAAAACGGTGGGCGCACCGGGGTCGCACGAAGGCCGATAGATATCTTCAACCAGTTGATCGGTGACGGCAGTTTGGTCGAGATAGACGCTTTCGAGGGTGCGGCGAATCAGCCACTTTTGCCGCACCCACTGAAACAGCACCCAGCTTGGCAGCGGTTGCAGCAAGAGCGACTGCATGAATTTTGCCACTGTCGATCGCGCCGGATCAGGCCGCGACTCGACTTTCAGGTCGGTAAAGGGTCCCGCGCTGTTGAGCAATACCAAGCCTTCGACGGCTTCGGGTCGCTGCGCCGCCACGCACAAAGCCGAGTAGCCACCGAGCGAATTGCCCGCCAGCACAGCCGGACGCTGGATCACCGTTTGAATGAAGTCATGAAGCTGGTCGCGCCACAGGTCGCCGCCATATTCGAGATCCGGCTTGCTCGATCGCCCAAAGCCCAACAGATCGATCGCCCAAACTTCAAACTCGTGGCTCAGCGGCAGAATATTTTTCCGCCAGTGATCCGTCGATGCGCCGAAGCCGTGAATCAGCAGCAGCGGCGGATTTGCTTGATTGTCACCTGCTTTGACATAGTAAATTTTTTGGCCGCGCCACTCCCAGTAAGCGCCCGTTGCCTGAGCGGTTGCCGTTTGCATATCACAAATTGTTAAGTGTTCTTCGTCTATTCTATCTTGGCGATCGCACCCACTTGAACGCTCTCACCCTAGGATGAAAAAGCGGTCAGGAAAGGAACGGGTATGCTCAAGCGGATGCAGCAGCGAAAAATTCAGCCGAATCGGGGGCTGCGGCTGGAGCG
>JAAUTJ010000009.1 GCA_012031475.1 Leptolyngbyaceae cyanobacterium SM1_3_5
TCCCGCCGACATCTACAAAACTGCCGAGTTTTGCTCAATGTGCGGCCCCAAGTTCTGCCCGATGCAAACCAAAGTCGATGCCGATGCTTTGACGGAACTGGAGAAGTTTTTGGCTCAGGCTCCGGTCGGCTAAGGGGTTTGGATGGATTGAACGGGGTGCGGGTCGATCGACTGGTGCCCCGTTTTTTATGTCTGCAATAATCGCTTCTCCCACAGGAAAAAGGGGCGAGGAGAGGACGGGAAAAGCTTTCGCGCCCCACTCGATCGCCCCACCAAACCTAATCCGCGTAGTTGCGAACAGGTGCAGTCGCGGGAAACCGGATTGCCTCAACCAAGCTCCGCACAACAGCGACCATCGCAACTTCACTGTTTAGCTGATTGACGGCAGAACCGACCCCGATGCCGGATGCACCAGCGGCGATCGCCAGTCCCGCCGTCACGCTCGACAGGCCAGAGGCGCACAGAACCGGAATCGACACGGCTCTAGAGATTTCGTAGGCAGCGGCCAAGGTGGGAGCGGCTTTTTCGATCAGGCCGAGCGTTCCGGCGTGGGTAGGCGCACTGCTGGTTCCGCCCTCGGTTTGAATCAGGTTGGCTCCGGCTTTGACGAGTTGTTCTGCGAGTTGAACTTGGCGATCGAGCGTCAAAATATGCGGCACGGTGACGGACAGCATGACGTGGGGCAGGAGCGATCGCGTTTCTGCGGTCAGCGCCAAAACTTCTGCGGCTTCAAAGCGGCGTCCCTGCGCGTAGAACGCATCAAAGTTGCCAATTTCGATCAGGTCGGCTCCGGCTGCAACAGCGGCGACAAACTCGGCTGGCTCAACGGCAGAGACGCAGATCGGCAGGTTGGTGAGTGATTTGCTAGCTTGACCAGAGTGGGATCGGCGGCGATGTCGATGAACGTGGCTCCGCCCTGATCGGCAGCGCGAACGACGGCAGCGACGCGATCGGAATCGAAATTCGTCAGACCGCTGATGATTTTAACGGCGGTTTTTTGAGCGATCGCGGTTTGTAAAAGATGGAGAGTCATGGGTGATTGTTTGAGCCAAATTGCCAGCATTCATTTTATAGCTAGAGACGCGAGATCTCGCGTCTGTACCGGGGAGGGGATGAGCCTCCTGCCTTTTCGCGATCGATCGCCCTGATTTGAAAGCCGTATGTGACAATGGAGCCATCGCAAATCTGTAGCTTCAGCTAGAAGCGCCGTCTATGTCGGGCTGATGTTTTCAAGAACGGATATTTTCGATACAAATTTCACGCGCAGATTTGCGACAAGATAAGTAGTTCACCTGTTGCCATGCCGACCTCCCAACACCCAATTTCCAATGACGTTTTGCTGAGTCTTGCCACTGCACCGCTGCTAATCGGCTTGCTAGCGGGAAAAACGATCGCCAACCTCGTCAAATCCGCCAGCGAAGCGAGTGAAGAAATCCTGCGGGCGATCGCCTGCCGTTTCTCGATGCGCCGGATTCCGATCGTTTTTGATTGCCGCCTCATGGACTTCAATTAGCGGCTTAATGTGTCCCCCCAAATTGCTCAAACCCTTTCATCTACGCATACTTTTGTCAGGACAGATTCATGAGTTCTAGCCTCCACTCGTCCGATGAAGCATTTCTTTCTGACACGGCGATCGAGAAAGAATCGGCTGAAGATTTTTCGACCGCTGCATCTGATCTGTTCCTGCGTCATCGCTTAAAAGTTGTTGAAGATTTGTGGGAAGCCGTTTTGCTGCAAGAGTGCGGCCAGTCGCTCGTCGATTTGCTCAAGCAGTTGCGATCGCTCTCCTCGCCGGAAGGCCAAGCGCCAGACTCGATCGAAAACGAAGCCGTCAAGCTAATCGAAAATCTTGATCTCAATGAAGCGATTCGCGCCGCCCGTGCCTTTGCGCTTTATTTTCAGCTCATCAATATTGTCGAGCAGCACTACGAACAGCGCGGCCAGCAGCAGCAATATCGCGCCGCCTATGAAGCCGCCAGCGACATGAATCCGATCGAGCAGATGATGTTCTCCTCGGATGTTGAACCGCAGGGCAGCGGCCTTCAGGTCGATATGCTGGAAAAAGCCTGCACAATCCGCCCCGTCGCGAAGCCGGAACGTTTCACACGCTCTTCCTAAGCTGGCACATCTCAACGTGCCGCCCGGACAAATTCAAAATCTGATCGACAACCTCGACATCCGCCTCGTCTTTACCGCCCACCCGACCGAAATCGTTCGCCACACGATTCGCGACAAGCAGCGGCGGATGGCGAAAATTCTGCGGCAGCTCGATCAGGCAGAGGAGAGCTTGCGAGCGATCGGCCTCTCCACATCTTGGGAAATCGAAGCGCTGCAAGACCAGCTAAACTGAGGAATTCGCCTGTGGTGGCGCACGGACGAACTGCACCAGTTCAAGCCGACGTTTGGATGAAGTTGACTACACGCTGCACTATTTCCAGGAAGTGCTGTTCGACGCGATCCCTGAGCTTTACTATCGGCTGAAGCGATCGCTGCAAACCACCTTTCCTCGTTTGCGTCCGCCCCGCCACAACTTCTGCAAGTTCGGCTCTTGGGTCGGCAGCGATCGCGACGGCAATCCGTCTGTGACGCCGGAAGTGACCTGGAAAACCGCCTGCTATCAGCGCAATCTGGTCGTCGGCAAATACATCAATTCGGTCAAGCATCTCTCAGATCTGCTCAGCCTTTCGCTGCACTGGAGCGACGTGCTGCCGGAACTGCTCGAATCGCTCGAACAGCAGCAGATGCAGATGCCCGACATCTACGAGCAGCACGCGATCCGCTTTCGCCAAGAACCGTATCGCCTCAAACTGGCCTACATTCAAAAGCGGCTGGAGAATACGCACGATCGCAGCCAGCAGCTTTTCCGGGGCGACATTTTGCAGGAATCGATCGATCCCAATCCCACCACGTATTTTGCATCGGGCAAAGATTTTCTGGCCGAACTGCGGCTGATTCAGCGCAGCCTCGAAGAAACCGGATTAAGCTGCAAAGAGCTTGACAAGCTGATCTGTCAGGTGGAAATTTTCGGCTTTAATCTGGCTCATCTCGATGTTCGCCAAGAAAGCACGCGCCACTCGGACACGCTCAACGAAGTGGCCGAATATCTGCAAATTCTCCACAAGCCGTACAACGATCTGAGCGAAGAGGAGCGATCGCTCTGGCTGGCAACTGAACTGCAAACCCGCCGCCCCTTAATTCCGACCGAGCTACATTTTTCAGACAAGATCAACGAGGCGATCGAAACCTTCCGCATGGTGCGCCGCCTCCACCAAGAGTTTGGCGAAGAAATCTGCCAAACCTACGTGATCAGCATGAGCAACTACAGCAGCGATCTCCTAGAAGTGCTGCTGCTGGCAAAAGAAGCCGGACTTTACGATCCGGCAACCGGAACTAGCGCGATTCATGTCGTGCCGCTGTTTGAAACGGTCGAAGACCTGAAACGCGCTCCGGCTGTGATGCGCCATCTGTTTGAACTGCCGCTCTATCGCGCCTATCTGTCCGGCGGCTATTCCGGCGGATCGGAGCCAGCGCTGCAAGAAATCATGCTGGGCTACTCGGACAGCAACAAGGATTCCGGCTTCCTGAGCAGCAATTGGGAAATTCACAAAGCCCAGCAAGCCCTCCAGCAGCTAGCCGACGAATTTGGAATTGCCCTGCGGATCTTTCACGGTCGCGGCGGGTCGGTCGGTCGCGGCGGCGGCCCCGCTTATGAAGCGATTCTCGCTCAGCCCGGACGCAGCATCAGCGGTCGCATCAAGATCACCGAACAAGGTGAAGTTCTCGCCTCGAAGTACAACCTGCCGGAACTGGCGCTGTACAACCTGGAGACGATCGCCTCTGCCGTCATCCAAGCCAGCGTCCTCCGCAACGGCTTCGACGACATTTTGCCTTGGCATCAGGTGATGGAAGAACTGGCAGCGCGATCGCGCCAGCACTACCGCTCCTTAATCTACGAACAGCCCGACTTTATCGATTTCTTCCATCAGGTCACACCGATCGACGAAATCAGCCAGCTTCAAATCAGTTCGCGTCCCGCCCGTCGCAGCGGCGGCAAACGAGAACTCTCTGGCCTGAGAGCAATTCCCTGGGTGTTTAGCTGGACGCAAACGCGCTTCTTGCTGCCCTCGTGGTACGGAGTCGGCACGGCGATTCAGGCATTCCTGGACGAAGATCCCGAAGAAAATCTAAAGCTGCTGCGCTACTTCTACTACAAGTGGCCGTTCTTCAAAATGGCGATCTCCAAGTGCGAAATGACGCTCTCGAAAGTCGATTTGCAAATCGCTAATCACTACGTCCGCGAACTGACACCGCCTGAAGATGTCGATCGCTTCGATCGCCTGTTCCAGCAAATCTCCGACGAATTCCACCTCACCCGCGATCTCGTCCTGACGATCACCGGACACACGCGCCTCTTGGATGGCGACCCGGACTTGCAGCGATCGGTTCAGCTTCGCAACGGCACGATCGTTCCCTTGGGCTTCCTGCAAGTTTCGCTCCTGAAGCGACTGCGGCAGCACAAATCGAGTGCAGCAACGGGCGTGGTGCGATCGCGCTACAGTCGCGGTGAACTTTTGCGCGGCGCACTGCTGACGATCAACGGCATCGCGGCAGGAATGCGGAATACAGGCTGATCGGCGTGAAATGTACAGCGTGAAATGTACAGCGTGAAAGTGTTGCAGTCGTCATGGCCTCGACACTTTCGTTTCACGAGCAAATGCTAGAACTGAATTACTTCCAAAAGGTGGTTCCATGAGCAGCGGTGAAATGAAATCGATCGCCCGTGAGTTCAAGCTGCATGTTGCGATTATTGGCGGCCTGGTTGCCCTAGCTTGGGCGATCGAAATTGTCGATCTGTTTTTGGGTGGCTGGCTGAATCGGTTCGGAATTCTCCCGCGCAACGCGATCGGACTGCGCGGCATTTTGTTGGCTCCGCTGCTGCACGGCGGCATTCCGCATCTGATCGGCAACACGATTCCGTTCATCATTTTGGGCTGGCTCGTCATGCTCAGGCGGACAAGTGATTTCTTTGTGGTGACGGCGATCGTTGCCTTGCTGGGCGGCTTGGGAACCTGGCTGTTTGGCGCACCCGCCACTCACATCGGTGCCAGCGGCGTCATTTTTGGCTACTTTGGCTTTTTGATTGCACGAGGCTATTTTGAGCGGAGTTTTGTGGCGATCGGATTTTCCGTCCTCGTCGCGATTCTCTACGGCGGCATGATTTGGGGCGTTCTCCCCGGACAATACGGCATTTCCTGGGAAGGCCACCTCTTCGGCTTTTTGGGCGGCATCTTCACCGCGAGATTGATCGGCAAACGTCCAGCCGCGATCGATAAATACCCGCTTTAATCGGCAGGTTCATGGTAGGCCAAACTTGGAGAGGCAAGAGTGAAATGCAAGTTGCCTGACATTGCCATTTGTCCGCTCTAAGGCGCTACGGTTTGTCTTTGCCAGGAGATGTTGCAATATTTCAGGGGGCGATCGAGTTCGTAGCCGCCTCAACCATCGCGATTCCAGCACTGGTAAGCCGTTTTGCCTTCAGTACTGACCACCCACTCAATTGACGCATCAGTGTGTTTGCCCGTGCGTGTTGTCAAAATTAATCCGTTCAAATCCGCTAGACTTAAAGAAATTCAACAGTTTCCTGCTGATTCTTCTGGGCAGCATTGCTGATGCGGCTAGTCCCGCGCCGACTCCTTTGCTATGAGCTTTTAGCACCTGTTGAACCTGCTCAGAACGCACTTGTCTCCCGTCGTGACCAGTAGTAGAGGGTGGCAAAATTTCCAAAAAGGTTTGCTTGGGACAGGTTTGTTTGGGACAGGTTTGTTTGGGACATGGGCAATGTTGATGTCCGTTCAACACATTGCCATGTTGATGCGTCTTTAGATACCTCCAGGGCGGACATTTCATTGTCCGTGAGGAAGGGAGAATTGCTTCTACTCTATTTTGAGTCAACCGATCGCCTGTACTTTGCAGCACCACAAAATCCGCATTGAATCAGGATTTGCACACTCTTCATCTTGTCTTCTCTATTAGCCTGACCTGTCAGGGTATCCTTTCACTGACTGCCTCAGTTGCAGAGGATTCTCAAAAATTTTGCATCTAGACAAATTCCGCTGAATGGCGAATGGCAAGACGCCTGTGCGATCGCTGATGATTGCAGTATGTAACTCTTGACTCGATCGTTTTCTGCCACCTGATTCTAAGTTCGTTGTTGCCGGAAGATCATGCTGGAACTACTTCAGAATTTATTGTCCCCGACTCAATACATCCCGCACGGGCACTGCTATCTGTGGCAGACGCCGCTGGTCGGGCTGCATGTCCTCAGTGATGCGCTGGTGCGATCGCCTACTTTTCGATTCCGGTCATGCTGTTTTACTTTGTGCGGAAGCGGTCAGATATGCCGTTTTCCCAAGTGTTCATCATGTTTGGAGCATTCATCATCCTCTGCGGAACCGGACATCTCCTCGATATTTGGACGCTGTGGTATCCGGCCTATTGGGTTTCCGGGGTTGAACGGGCGCTCACGGCTCTGGTGTCTTGCTACACTGCTTTGCAACTGGTCGAACTTCTGCCGCAGTTCCTTTCGCTCAAAAGTCCGCAGCAGCTTGAAATCATCAATCAGGAATTAGAAAAGCAAATTGCCGAACGGCAACGCACCGAAGAAGCGCTGCAAGCGATCGTAGCGGGAACTGCTTCTGTCACCGGACAAGACTTTTTTCCCGCTTTGGTTGAAAATTTGGCGATCGCGCTGGATGTGCCTTATGTGATCGTTTCTGAAAAAGCAAACGACTCCCTCACCTGGCTGCGGACGCTGGCGTTTTGGTCGGGCGATCGATTGGCCGAAGACTTTGAGCATGAGTTGGCGGGCAGTCCCTGCGAATGTGTCATGAAAACGGGGCAGCTTCAGGTCTACCCAGCGAACCTACAGCAAGCCTTTCCCGATTTTCCCTTCCTGAAAGCACTGGCGGCAGAAAGCTACATCGGCGTACCGCTGCTGGATGCTGAGCAGCAAGTGATTGGCAACTTGTGTATTATCGATGTCAAACCGCTTCAGTTGAACGAACAGTCGCCAGCGTTGATGCGCGTATTTGCGGCTCGTGCTGCGACCGAAGTGCAGCGTAAATGGGCAGAAGAAGAAAAACGCCGCGCCTATGAAGAACTTGAATTTCGAGTCGAAGAACGAACCGCAGAACTCGTCACTGCAAACGCTGCCTTAGAAAGTGAAATTGTCGATCGAATTGCGGTAGAGGAAGCTTTAAAGCAAAGCCAAGAACAATTTTTCAAAGCGTTTCATTCCAATCCGATCGCTTGCTCAATTTCGGCTTTTGAAACCGGATGTTTTTTAGATGCAAACACCAGCTTTTTAAATTTGTTTGGCTACAGTCGTGAAGAGGTAATCAACCACACCTCAAGCGAGCTAGGCATTTGGGCAAATCGAGCCGATCGCGACCACCTGATTCAGCAATTGCACCACCAGCAATCCGTCCAGATTGATGCGCCTTTTCGCCTGTGTTCTGGTCAAGTCCGCGAGGGCATGGCCTCATTTGAAAAAATTGAACTGCAAGGAGAAATTTGTCTGCTGAGTATGCTGTATGACATCACCGAGCGCAAGCAAGCCGAAGCCGAACAATTGCAGCAGATGCGGCTGGCGGCTTTGCGGGCAGATGTGGGAACGGCGATTACCGAAGCGGAATCCCTACAGGAAATGCTGCAACGCTGCGCGATCGCACTGCATGAGCAGCTTGACGCCTCCCTCGCTCGCATCTGGACGCTCAACGACTCAGAACAGGTGCTTACGCTGCAAGCCAACGCTGGAAGATCTACCTGCGTCAACCAGAACCATCACCGCGTCCCAATCGGCCAGTTTAAGGTCGGCTGGATTGCCCAACACAAACAGCCCTACTTGACCAATCAGGTCATCACCGACCCCCTCACCAGCGATCGCGAGTGGGCAGAGCGCGAAGGAATTGTTGCCTTTGCAGGCTATCCCATGATCATTCAAGACCGACTGTTGGGTGTGATCGCAATCTTTGCCCGTTCCCCGTTGACTGAGCAGTCTCTCCAGGAGATGACTGCGATCGCCAGCGCCGTTGCGGTTGGCATCGATCGCAAACTGGCGGCGGAAGTGCTGCATCAAACCGCCGAACGCGAACGAACCGTTGCCTTGATCTTGCGCCGGATGCGCGAAACGCTCGACCTGGAAACGATCTTCCACACGACCACTTCAGAATTGCGGCAGGCTGCCCAGTGCGATCGCGTCTTGATTTACCAGTTCAATGCGGACTGGAGCGGACAGGTTGTGGCAGAGTCAGTGGCCGATCGCTGGAATGCAATTATTCCGGTTCCAACCGGAAATTCAGAGCTAGGTCAAGTGATCGATCGCGCCAACTGCATTGTCAAGCAGCTAGACGACACCGAAGTCCTAATTCGAGATACTTATTTGCAGGAAAATCAAGGCGGGCTATATCGCCAAAAATTCAACTATTGCTGCGTGAGTGATATTTACCAGCAAGGATTTGACGACTGCTATCTAGAATTACTCGCCACCCTGCAAGCCCGCGCCTACATCACGGTTCCCATCTTTTGCGGCAATCAGCTTTGGGGATTGCTTGCCACCTATCAAAACGGCGAACCGCGCGAATGGCAGCTTGCCGAAATTCAAATGGTCTCGCAAATTGGCAATCAGCTTGGCGTTGCCGTGCAGCAAGCTGAACTGTTCGCCCAAACGCAACATCAAGCCGCAGAACTGAAACAGGCAAAAGAAGCCGCAGATTTTGCCAATCGAGCTAAAAGCGAGTTTCTTGCCAACATGAGTCATGAACTCAGAACGCCGCTCAACGCAATTTTGGGCTTCACCCAGTTGATGCAGCAGGATTCATCCTTGGGCACGAATCATCAGCAATCGGTCAAAATTGTCAACCAGAGCGGCGAGCATCTGTTGGGATTGATCAACGACGTGCTGGAAATGTCGAAAATCGAAGCCGGACAAGTCACCCTCAACCCAACCGAATGTGACCTGCACCAGCTTTTACAAAGTCTGGAAGACATGTTGCAGCTTAAAGCGCGATCGAAAGGATTGCAGCTTCAATTTGATTGGGACGCAGACATCCCGCAACGGGTCAGAACTGACGAAAACAAACTGCGACAGGTGTTGATTAATCTGTTGGGAAATGCCGTCAAGTTTACGCACTCAGGCAGCGTCACACTGCGGCTAAAAGTACAGTCAGAGCTAACTCCCTATCTGTTAAGTGTTGAAGTTGAAGATACTGGCGTTGGAATTGCCGCAGACGAGTTAGGAGATTTGTTTGAAGCCTTCAAGCAGACTCGCTCCGGGCAGCAATCGCAAGAAGGAACGGGTTTGGGATTGCGGATCAGCCAGCGATTTGTGCAGTTGATGGGTGGCAAAATTACTGTGCGAAGCGAACTTGGAAAAGGCAGTTGTTTTGCCTTTCAAATTCCAATTGAGCCTGTCTGAAGCTTCATCAATGACGACAGCCACCCAGGTGCTAAACGCTCAGATCGATCCTTATGTTGCGATGGCTTCGCGATCGGTCGAGCATCGCATTTTGATTGCTGAAGATAATCGGACAAATCGTTTGCTGCTAAATACACTTTTAGACAACTATGGATTTGAAATTCAAGATGCTGTAGACGGACAGGCCGCGATCGAACTTTGGCAGCGGTGGCAACCGCATCTCATCCTTATGGACATGCATATGCCGATCGTTGATGGCTATGAGGCAACTCAAAAAATTCGAGAACTAGAGCAGCTACGCCCAACCAATCAGGCTTCCACCAAAATCATTGCGCTCACAGCCAGCGCTTTTACCGAGCAGCGACAAGAAAGCCTATCAGCAGGCTGTGACGATTTCATCAGCAAACCTTTTCAACAAGAAGAACTGCTCAAAGCGATTTTTCGCCATTTAGGAGTGACAGACCTCGACCCAGCCGTTGCAGCACAATCAGTTCGCAATTCAACATATTATTTCGATCGCAACATTCACTCAACTGCCCTAGCCGCCCTGCCCTCCGAATGGATCGTTCAAATGTGCTTTGCTGCCGCTCAAGGTAACGATGCTGCTAGCCTCGATCTCATTGCTCAAATTCCCGCTGAACAGCAAGCCTTGATCCAAGAACTCACGCATTTGGTGGAAAGCTATCAGTTCGATTCGATTCCGAAGCTAATTCAACCTGCTAGTGCTAGAAGGTGTAGGACAGAGCATTGAACCATAGAAATTGAATTGCAAAATCCATGACGCAGACGAACTCAACGAATATGATTGTCGAAACAACTGAATTTGCAGCAGATATCTTGATTGTTGACGACAAAATCGAAAACATTCGTCTCCTTTCTAATTTTCTGTCAACACAGCAGTATCAGATCCGCAAAGCAATTCATGGTAAAGCCGCCTTAACTGCTGCTCAAACAATTCCACCTGATCTCATTCTTCTGGATATTAATATGCCAGGAATGAGCGGCTATGAAGTGTGTGAACAACTCAAAAGCGACCCAAAAACTAACTCAATTCCAGTTATTTTCTTGAGTGCTGGCGATGACATTGCTGATAAAGTCCAAGCGTTTCAAGTGGGCGGTGTGGACTACATTACAAAACCGTTCCAGCTTGAGGAAGTTTTAATCCGAGTGCAGACGCAACTCACCCTGCGCGGACTTCAGCGATCGCTCGAAGAAAAAAACGCGAAGCTAAACCATGCCCTAGACAGCCTCAAAGCGGCTCAAATTGCTTTGGTGCAAAAAGAGAAGACTGCAACGCTAAGAAAAGTGGTTGCTGGAGTGGCACATGAAGTGAATAATCCCCTCAGCTTCATTGCCTGTAACATCAAACCCATCCGCCAATACAAGAGTCAGCTTCTCAAGCTAATTTCGCTCTATCAGCAAAACGATTCAGAGGTCGATCCCGCGATCGCAAGTTTTTTAGAAGAAATTGATCTGAATTTTCTCGCATCAGACTTCAATAAAATCATTGACTCAATAGAACATGGCGCAGAGCGGATCAGTATGGTCATTCTAGCTCTACGAATATTTACTCGTTTAGATGAGTCAGACATTAAACGAATTGATGTTCACACCTGTATTAATTCCCTGCTGACGTTATTTCATCACCGTTTGAATTCCAGCGATCGCAAGGCGATCGAAGTCCACAAAAAATATGGAGAACTTCCGCTCATTACCTGCCATGCCGAGCAGTTCAATCAAGCCCTCTTTAATTTGATTTGCAATGCAATTGATGCCGTAGAAACAAAGCTTGAGAAAACGATCGTTTCCTATCAGCCCCAAATTTCGATTCAAACTCAAGTTGTAGACAGCCAACTGTTGATTAAGATTGAAGACAACGGTATTGGAATTTGTGAAGAAAATCAGCCCCGCTTATTTGAACCCTTCTTCACCACAAAATCGGCTGGTGATGGAATTGGATTAGGACTTGCAACCAGCCGAAGAATCATTGAAGAAGTGCATGACGGCAGTTTAACTTACCGTTCAACTGCTGATGCAGGAACCGAATTCACAATTCAAATTCCGTTTTTAGACACCTAAACAGTGCCACTGCTGCCAACAGCTTGCCCAAACAACTTGCCCAAGACTAAGACTGTATGATTATCAAAGTCGCAAATGGAAAATCAATCTTCCGATCGCGCCATATTAACCGCATCAAATCGTTCCCAGCGCGGTTGCGTTGCGGCAACGGCGGTTATCTGGGGTTGCTCGACGGGAATGCTGGCGATCGATCTGCTGCTATCTGCTGATGCTGCCAGCGGAGCGATGATTGCAGTTGCGATCGTGGCAGCGGCAGCGGTAAGTACGATGACCGTCTGGCTAGCTGCCAGAAAACCAGATTCAATTCAGCAGGAATCTGAGCCGGAATAAAGCTTGCTTCTGGAGCGCTCCGATCGCTTGATTACCTCTACTGCCAACCGGGAATCCACTGAGTTCCGGCTAAGGGCAATCGCGCCATTGCTGCGGCTTCGACCGTGAGGGCGACGAGATCTTCGCGTTCGAGGTGGTGAATGTTTTGTTTGCCACAGGCGCGGGCGATCGTCGTCAGTTCCATATTCAGCGTTTTTAGGTAATTCTTCACCCGCCGCGCACCCACTTCTGGCTCAAGCCGCTTTTCGAGAATCGGGTCTTGTGTCGTCACGCCGACCGGACATTTTCCGGTGTGGCAGTGGTGACAGAAGCCGGGAGCCGTGCCCAAGTCGGCATAATCTTCCACAGCGGAATGGTGTTCGCCGTCTTGAATGTAAGTGTGGCTGTTGCAGCCCAAAGCGACCAAAATGCCCTGCCCGATCGAAACGGCATCCGCGCCCATTGCGATCGCTTTTGCCACATCCGCCCCCGTCCGAATGCCGCCAGAAACAATCAGTTGCACTTTGCCCTTCATGTTCAAATCTTCCAGCGCATCGACGGCTTGACGCACAGCCGCCAGCGTGGGAATACCAACGTGTTCGATGAAAACAGTTTGTGTCGCCGCTGTGCCGCCCTGCATTCCATCGACCACGACGACATCGGCTCCGGCATGAACCGCAAGTTTGACATCGTTAAACGTCCGCGACGCACCGACTTTCACGTAGATCGGCTTTTCCCAGTCGGTGAGTTCACGCAGTTCTTGAATTTTGATGGTGAGGTCGTCGGGGCCAGTCCAGTCGGGATGACGGCAGGCCGATCGCTGATCCACGCCTTCCGGCAACGTCCGCATCTCAGCCACTCTAGGATTGATTTTTTGACCTAAAAGCATTCCACCACCGCCGGGTTTTGCGCCCTGCCCGATCACGATTTCGATCGCATCCGCCTTCCGCACATCATCCGGGTTAAATCCGTAGCGAGACGGCAAACACTGATAAATCAAGGTTTTGGAAGACAATCGTTCTTCCGATGTCATGCCACCATCGCCCGTTGTCGTGGATGTGCCGACTTCGGTGGCTGCGAGTCCGATCGCTTCCTTGACATTGGCAGAAAGCGAACCGAAACTCATTCCAGCGATCGTAATGGGAATTTCCAGTTCGATCGGTTTGCTGGCGTAGCGCGTTCCTAAAACCGTCTTCGTGACGCATTTTTCGCGATAGCCTTCTAGGGGATATCTTGTTAGCGAAGCACCGAGAAAAACTAGATCATCGAAATGCGGTAATCGTCGTTTTGCACCGAGTCCACGTATTTCGTAGAGGCCATGTGCGGCGGCATTTTGAATGTAGTTGAGGGTGCGGCGATCGTATCCTGCCGATTCTTCAAGCGAGGGGGGATTGTGTGAGGGTAGATTCATGATTTGAGTTAGTTGAATCTTTTATGAAACGGGTTGAAGTTTGCTGCGTAGAAGATTTAAGCCTAGTGCAATGTAGACTCCGCCTGAAATTCGTTCTAGCCAAAGGGAGATTTTTGAATTTTCTCGAATGGTTTGAGTGGCAGATGAGGCGAAGAAGGCGATCGCTAAACACCACACCGTCGCGCCTGTCACAAATAGAACGCCAAGAAACAGAAAAGGCCATGCTCCATCCGCTTGCGGATCAACAAATTGCGGCAAAAATGCTAAAAAGAAAATCGCAATTTTAGGATTCAAAACGTTTGTGACAATTCCTTGGCGGTAGACTTGCCAGCGGCTCATTACCCTTGTTTCGGACGCAGCAAGCGATCGAGACTTCTTGAATAGAGATTGAATTCCCAGATAAATGAGATAGGCGGCTCCTGCAAATTTGATTACCGTAAATGCCCAGGCTGAAGCGGCTAGGATTGCGGACAATCCGAATGCAGCAAAAACGGTGTGAACATAAAATGCCGCTGCCAATGCCGATCGCAGACACCAAACCCGCCTGCCGACCTTGAGAAATACTGCGAGCAATGATGTACATCGTATCAACACCAGGAGTCAGCCAAACGAGCAGACTCGCTAACAGAAATGCCCACAGATCATGAATTCCAAACATCTTTTTTACACCAGTTAATATTCTTGATTCGCGTCGGCGTTCCAGTGGTAAAGCTGTTTGGCGGAGGCGATGCGCCTGAAGTCTTTGGGATCGTGGGGAAGTTCGGCTTTCGCGAGGAGGGTGGCGATCGCCTCATAATCCGCTTCCGTCATCGGTTCAAATTGAGCATCCGCCCCCAAAGATTTCACCGTGCCGCGCACATAAATCACCGCTTCATAAAGCGAATCACCCAACGCATCTCCGGCATTTCCGCAGATTACGATGCGTCCCGCTTGCGCCATAAATGCCGAAAAGCTGCCGACGCTGCCGCCAACCACAATATCCGCGCCTTTCAGGGAAATTCCGCAGCGCAAACTGGCATCACCGTCGATGACGAGCAATCCGCCCTGTGCTGATGCGCCTGCCGAGACGGAAGCGAAGCCCTTGACATGGACGCGACCAGACATCATGTTTTCCGCCACGCCCGATCCAGCATTGCCGAAAATCGTCACATTCGCCAATTTGTTCATGCCTGCGGCGTAGTAGCCGACGTGACCGTGAATTTCAACAGTGGCGGGCGCGTCAAGCCCGATCGCCACATTATGCGCTCCATCCGGATTGAGAATCGCAATTTTCTGACCGCTGATGTCACCATGCAGAAAGCGATTCACTCCGCGCAGCGGCGTTTGCGACAGGTCGAACGTCACATCCGTAATTACACCGTCCATACGTATAGCTCCTCTGGCGCAGGTTCGTAGAGGCGGGCGTGGTTGACATCGGGCAGGTGGGCGAGCGAGCGGAATTCGGACGCGATCGCCACGTAATCATCGGTTTCAGCCACGATCGCAGGCTTGCAGGCAAACGGATCGCGCACCAAAGCCAGCTTATCCGCCGTCCCCATCAAGAAGGTGTAGAAGCCGTCAAGCTCCTCAAAACCTCTTTGTAGAGCGGTTTCCAGGTCGTCACCTTCGCGCATTCGCCATTCGAGATAGCGGCAGGCGGCTTCCGTGTCGTTGTCCGTCTCAAAGTGAATGCCCAGCGGCTCCAGCTTGCGGCGAATCTCGTAAGGATTTGATAAAGAGCCGTTGTGGACGAGGCAAAAATCTTCGCCCGCCGTGAACGGGTGCGCGTGGGCAGGCGTGACCGCAGATTCAGTCGCCATGCGCGTATGGCCGACCAAATGCGTTCCTTTCAACGTTTGAAACTGGTAGCGATCGCTCACCTGCTGTGGCTTCCCCGTGTCTTTGTAAAGATCGATCGTCCGTCCGGTCGAGAGTACGTGAATCTGCGGATAGTTCGTCTTGAGCCAAGACTTGACGCGATCGGGCGCAGCGTTCGCCGTCAAAACTGCGTGATTTCCCTGTTCGTGGATTTGCGGCGGACTGTCGAATTCCGTCTTAAAGTCTTGCGCCAACAGCGACCAGTCGATCGCATGACCGCCGGAATACAAGCTGTATTTGCGATCGCCTTCTCCCAACGTTTCGGTGAAAACGGCGAGTCCGGCAGAGTCGGGGCCGCGATCGCTCATCCCAATCAACATCGGAACCATCAGTGCGCCCAAAGATTCACGCAGTTCCGGTTTTTTAATAAGAAGGCCAATAATTCCGCACATGGTAGATGGTGGTAGTTAGTGTTAGAAGAATTCCAAATATCGATCGACTTCCCACTGCGAAACATGGCGCATATATTCCACCCATTCCATCTGTTTAAGTGAGATGAATTCGTCTGCCAAGACGCCAAGACCGTTCTTGATCACAGAATCAGAATCGAGGGCATCGATCGCTTCTTTCAAGTTTTGCGGCAGGGTGCGGACGCCTTTTTCTTCGAGTTGGGCAAGCGTTAGGTCGTAGAGATTGACGTTGAGCGGTTCACCCGGATCGATCTCATTTTCAATGCCGTCTAAGCCAGCAGCAATCACGGCTGCGGCTGCTAGATAAGGATTGCAAGAACCGTCAGCTAAGCGCATTTCTAAGCGGCCACCGGGGACGCGAACCATGCTCGATCGATTGTTGTCGCCGTAGCTGATGAATGCAGGTGCCCAGGTTGCGCCGCTGAGCGATCGACCCACCACAAGCCGCTTATAAGAATTGATTGAAGGCGCACAAATTGCGGTTAGTGCCGGAGCGTGAGCAAGCAATCCGCCCATGAAGTGATAGGCCATTTTTGACCAGGCTCAATCCCCGCACATCGCTGTCATCTTCAAATAGATTGTTTTTGCCATCGGTAATTGATAAATGCATATGCATCCC
This sequence comes from Leptolyngbyaceae cyanobacterium SM1_3_5, assembly GCA_012031475.1. GTDB lineage: Bacteria > Cyanobacteriota > Cyanobacteriia > Elainellales > Elainellaceae > JAAUTJ01. The sequence continues at coordinate 16,161 of JAAUTJ010000009.1, forward strand.
GTTTCCGCTTCGATTGTCGAATGGTTTAGGCATGAAAGTTGCAATCAAGCCCATTTCTTTCGCGATTTCGGATGCGGCCATTTTGAAGAAAACGTAGCGATCGGCAGAAGTTAAACAGTCCGTGTAGGTGTAGTTGATTTCAAACTGTCCGTTCGCGTCTTCATGGTCAATTTGGTAGACATCAAAGCCTGCTTTTTGCAAAGAATCGACCAGCTTTTCGATGAAAACGCGATTGCGAGACAAGCCTTTGTAGTCGTAGCAAGGCTTTTCTAAAGTATCGGTTGGATCGGCAGGAGAAATGTGTCCCTGTGCGTCTTTTCGCAAGAGAGAAAATTCGGGTTCGATGCCTGTGTTGAGCGTCCAGCCTTTCTCTTGAAGCCGCTGAAGCTGCTTGAGCAAAACAAAACGAGAATCGTAGGGATACGGCTCGCCTTTGACGTTGCCGACGCAGACCATGCGGGCAAATCCGGGCATCCAGGGGACGATCGACAGCGTACTCGGATCGCCAACCGCCATGAAATCCGGGCTGTTTGGCTTCTGAGCCAATCCCCAAACGGCAAACCCAGCAAAGCCTGCACCCGGATCGAGAATGTCTTCGTAGTGTGAAGCGGGAACGGCTTTTGTCTTGGCGGTGCCGTGAATATCAACAAATTGCGCCAGGATAAATTTCACCTGATTGTCTTCAAGAAATTGCTTGGCTTCGATGGGTGTCATTTGCAAACTCCTCCTATCGCGAATAGAAACTCAACTGAAACGATCGATTCCAACCACGCCGCCCCCAATTTCGGCGGCAATTTCCAACAAAGTTTGCCAGAAATAATCGCCAAACGTTCCCTCACACCAAATGCGATAGGTTTCGCCGGGGATCACCGTGACGGAAAACGCCAATCATTGAGGTGAGAATGACGGGCGATTCTGCTAACAATAAAGCACCAAAGTTAACGTTACAGGTTTGCCGCATCAATTCGTCGATCGCCTCACCGCACAGTGCGATCGCCAAATCCTGCCGCAAAACCGGATACACCTTGGCTGGAACAGATTGACAAATCAAGCGGGCTGAAACGTCGCTCTTTAAGCTGTCTTCGATGAGAAGTTCGCTTAGCCCCAAACGGACGATCAGGCCACCTTCGGGTAATGATTTCCAGGAATTCGGGCGATCGGGTACGGATAATCCTTGATCCCGAAGCCATTCTGCCGCGCCTGCACCTTTGAATCCACAGCGCGTCAAGCAAGATAGATCAGCCATTCTCAAAGTCGGGTAGTCATGCTCAGTTTTCGCTAGACAGGGCATTCCGTTGATCTCGCGCCAGTTTCCCTTCACGGATTGGAGGCGATCGAATATCGGGCTGAGGCGAATCGGCGTCATACCTTCACCTCCTCGCGAACTGAAGCTTCCTTCTGCCGCAGATTTTCCGGATCGTAGAACGGGATTGGGGTGATGGTGGCTGCGACCATCGAACCGTTTGACCGTCGGATGGAGAAGGAGTTGCGATCGGCTATTTCAGGTGTGACATAGGCCAAGCCGATGTGACGATTCAAGGTTGGGCTGAAGGCGATGCTGGTGGCGCGGCCTGCGATTTCATCGTTGTCAATGACCAAATTGCATTCTTGCGGCGGCGTCTCGGTGCGAGAAATCGAAAATCCGACCAGCTTTTGCTTCAGCGGCTTTCGATCGACAATCTGTAAACTGCGCTGCCCAATGAAAAACGGCTTATCCATCTTCACCGCCCAACCCAGTCCCGCCTCGCGTGGCGTGGTCAGTCCGTCTGTGTCTTGCCCGATGATCAGATGGCCTTTTTCTAATCGCAACAGCCGTTGCGCTTCGACTCCAAACGGGCGAATTCCTTCAGTTTGGCCTGCCTCCATTAAGGCATCCCACAGAGCCGGAGTCGATTCTGCCGCAACGTGAATTTCGTAGCCCCACTCGCCCACGAAGCCGACGCGCATCAGAATTGCGGGAATTTCAGCGACGATCGCCTCCCGCACTCCCAAATACGGAAAGGCGGAAAGGTCGAGATCGGTCAGCTTCGCAAGCACCGATCGGGCGGCGGAACCTGCGAGATTGAGGCTCGATCGCGCCCCCGTCAAATTCACGATTCCGCAATCTAGCTGCCACATTGTATTTAAGCGCGACAGTTCGCGGTAAATATTTGCGGCATTCGCGGTTGTCGTCGTGAAATAGAAATGTTCGACTCCCAATCGCGCAATCACGCCGTCATCAATAATTACGCCGGACTCGTCCAGCATCAAGGCATAGCGCGACATTCCGACCTTCAGATTGGCGTAACGTCCCGTATAGACGCGCTCCAAAAATTCCGCCGCATCTGCCCCGCGCACCTCCAATTTTCCTAACGTGCTGACATCGATCAGACCGACTCGATCGCGGACGGCTTCCGCCTCCAGCCGAATGCACTCCTCGCGACTGAGTCCCGATCGCGCATAGTATTCCGGTCGCTGCCACAAACCCGATCGCATGAATTTTGCGCCTAATTGGGTGTGGCGATCGTGCAGTGGCGATCGGCGTTTCTGGCGAAAAACCGCGTCCGGCCAAGTGTGACAGCGGGACAGGATGAAAGAACGGGCGGGCGGTGGTTGTGCCGACTTTTTCGATCGATTTTCCGGTAATTCGCGCCAAAATCCGCAGCGCATTCATATTTGAGTGTTTGCCCTGACTTGGCCCCATGCCCACAGTCGTAAAGCGCTTCAGCAGTTCGATATTGTCAAAGCCTTCTTGCACGGCGTTGTAGAAATCTTTTAGCTGCAAATCTTCATCGAAATCAACGAAGTTTTTGCCCTTGGGATGCGGGGCGATCGGCCAAGGGTGCGAGGGTGATTCGTTTGGCTGGCTGCGGTTTGGGTTTGGTTGCCCCCTAAATCCCCCACGAGTGGGGACGTTTGAGGATGGTCGGCTCGGAAGTCCCCACTCGTGGGGGGGTGGGGGGCGTGGCTGTTGCCCAAAACTCCGCCGCTTCTCGTCCGGCTCGATCGCCATCCCTCTCCTTTTCCTCAACCTCAAAAACGCCGTTCACCCGTCCGCAGGCAAACACTCCGGCAGGCAAAACGGCAGGGACAAACTGCTGCAACGCTTCATCAAAGCGCATCTTCGTTCCGGCCTGATACAGCAGATTTGCAGCAGGCGACCAGCCGACGCTCATGATAATTCCGTCACAGGAAATCGATCGCTTCCCTCCAACAAAATTGCCTTCAGAATCGATCGCGCCAATCACTGCACTCGCCACGCCATCACCCGCCGGATTCGGTTTCGCCTCATAGATGCAGTGACCGGGAAATACGGGAATGTTTTTCGATACCGTTCCGGGAGCGCTTCGCGATCGCGCTTCTTCAATTAGATCGGCTGGTGGATGTTCGCGCAGATCAACGATCGCCTCGACGCTGACGCCATTCGCCGCCAAATCCCACGCCGCTCGATAGCCATCCCGATTCGCCACGAGGCAAACGGCTCTTTGCATCGGTTGGACGGCATAGCGGTAAATTAATCGCTGCGCGGCAGAGGCGAGCATCACGCCCGGAAGGTCGTTGTTGCGGAAGACGGCGGGCTGCTCGTAGGCTCCGCTGGCGACGATCGTGGCTTTCGATCGCATCTTGATCAGGCGATCGGGCTGCACCAGAGGAACCCACTGATCGGCGTAGTAGGCGGCGGCTTGGGTTTCGGTGTAAAGGCGGATGCGAGGATGTTGGGCAACTTGGCTCAAAAGCTCAAGAGTGCGATCGACCTGATCGCCTCGCTGATAACTTCCCGACCCGCCAGCCTTGGCATTCTCATCAACAATCACGACATCCGCGCCCGCTTCTGCTGCGGCCAACGCTGCCGACAGTCCCGAAACGCCCGCACCGATCACTAAGACATCGCAAAAGTCATAGCGCTTTGGGGTGCGAATGTGTGGCGTTGAAGCTTCAGCTTTGCCAAGTCCGCTGATGTTGCGAATCAGGCGTTCCCAGAAGGGAAATTGTTTTTTGTTGTGAAAGGCTTTGTAATAGAAACCGACGGGAAGAAAGGGCGAAAGGAAATTGAGGACGCTAGCGCGATCGCCCACCACACCACCAAACGTATTCACCGCCTCAAGCTGCATTTCTGCCGCCAGAGGAGTAACATCGGCTCTAACATTTAACTCCTCACCCGACTGCATTAAAGCATTAATATCATGATTCGCAAAACTGAGAATTCCGCGAGGTCGATGATATTTGAAACTGCGTCCTAAAACTCGCTGACCCGATGCCCATAAAGCGCTGCTGATTGTGTCACCTGATAGCCTTGGAAGCGGTTATCTTCAAAAGTGAAGCTGATGGGCTGAGTGCGATCGATCCACTCACCATCGATCGGAGGAAGCCGCTTCATAGTGCCTCCTTGCTAAACAAATAGGTTCGTAAAACTTCGTCGGTCTGTGTGTTTCGATCGACCAGAAACCAGGTATTGCTCGGCGTATGACACCACCATTCTTGCTTGATTGCGGCTACACCGTTGCGATTGAAAACGTAATTAGCCCAAGTTGCATCATCGACGGCTTTTGGGTCAGGCATCGATCGATATTCCCCGCCGTAAAAGAATTCTGAAATCGGCCTTTCGCCGTTCACCGGACAAGTCATGATTTTCATAATTTAATGCCCCACTGAAGCCGCACCTTTTTCGCCGACTAGGGCAAAGTTTTTGAATCGATCGAGCGAAAAATCTTTGATGAGATCGTGATTTCGATCGTTTGCCACCGTGTAGGCCATCGTCTTTCCGGCTACCGGAGTCGCCTTGAAGCCCCAAGTGCCCCCAGCCCGAATCGAGATAGAAGCCGTCGATCGCCGTTTTGCCCATGATCGGCGCGAAATCTGGCGTCATGTCGGCCATGCCTGCCCACTGGCGCACGACTTTCACATGAGACAAAAAGGGAAACAGTTCGAGCATGTGGGCGGCCAAACCTTCGACAAAATCGAGGGTCGATCGCGTCGAATGTAGTTCATACGGATCGAGCGATGCGCCCATGACGAGTTCGCCCCGTGCCGTTTGGCTGACGTAAACATGCAAACTGCCGGAGACAATAATCGGGTCGAGCCATGCCTTCATCGGTTCGCTCACCATTGCTTGCAGCGGATGAATGTAGAGGGGCGATCGCAATCCCACCATGTCCAACATTCGCGGCGTTGATCCCGCAACGGCACACAAAACTTTTGGCGTGGAGATGTGGCCGCGATCGGTTTGGACTCCGGTAATCTGGTTTGATTTCACCGTGATCCCCAAAACTTCCGTTTGTTGGTGAATTTCCACACCGCGCAGATCTGCTCCTCGTCCGTAGCCCCACGCAACGGCATCATGGCGGGCAATGCTTCCGGGCGCGTGGTAGAGCGCTCCCATGATCGGAGCGTGACCGCCGCAGCTCAGATCCATGTGGGGACAGGCTTTCTGGATTTCGTCAGGTTCGACTAATTCGCTGTCGATGCCGTAATGCTTGTTGACTTCGGCTCGCCAGCGCATCGTGCGGACAGAAGCGTCGGTGTGGGCGAGGGTGAAGTGTCCGCGTGTCGAATAGAACAGATTGAGATCGAATTCTTGTGATAAATCTTGCCACAAGCGGACGGATTCATCGTAGAATTTGACGCCTTCCGGGGTGAGGTAGTTCGATCGAATAATCGTCGTGTTGCGTCCGGTATTGCCGCCGCCGATGTAGCCTTTTTCCAAAACGGCAATATTGGTCATGCCGTGATCGCGAGCCAGATAATAAGCTGCGGCTAGACCGTGACCACCCGCACCGATGATTACGGCATCGTAGCTGGGTTGAAGCGAATCGGGTTGCCGAAACATCCGGGGTTCCGGGTGCTTGGAGGACAAGCCAAATTTGAGCAGACGCAGCGGCATAAGTTTCCTAAGAGGAATCTTTTGTGAATATCATGCAGCAGGTGTTTCATAATTGTCAACAAAGTTTCTTGATATGATGCAGTTCTAGTGCCACTCAGCCAAACCGATGCCAGAAGTTAGTACGCAGGCCGATCAAGATTCGCTCGAACGCTACTTAGGCAATACGATTCGCGAACTGCGATCGCGGCACGGGTTGACGATCGCCGAGGTCGCGGAACAGGTCGGCATTTCTCGCGGGATGCTCTCCAAGATTGAGAACGCACAAACGGCAACTAGTCTGGAGACGATCGGCAAGCTTGCCAGCGCGTTAGGCGTTTCACTTTCGACGCTGTTTCGGGACTACAATATGCCCGACGGCAGCGCTCAGCTTGTTAAATCTGACGAAGGGATGGAAGTCGTTCGGCGCGGAACCAAGCGCGGCCATACCTATCATTTATTGGCTTACGATCGCGGCTCCATCAAGCGATTTGAGCCGTTTTTGATCACAATGGATGATGCGTCTGAAGTTTTCCCCACTTTTGAGCATCCCGGCATTGAATTTATTCATGTTTTGGCAGGCAAATTGGAGTATCGTCACGGCCAATCGACCTATTTGTTGGAACCGGGTGATTCACTGACGTTTGCAGGTGATATTCCACATGGACCTGAGAAATTAATCGAACTGCCAATTCGATTTTTAGCAATTATTTACTACTCGAATGGCGCGATCGATCTTCAATAATTTCCACAGTAGCTTCTGCAATTTCGGCTGTCATTTGCTGCGGCTCGATGCAGAAAGCCTTGCAATTAAGAAGATGCCCAATTAAGAAGAGGCCAGCACCGCCTTCACCTGACTTTGCAACAGCAATCCATACTCCAACGCTTCAACAACGGCCTGATAAGACGCCTCAATAATATTTTCGGAAACGCCCAATGTTGTCCACCGCTGATAGCCATTGCTCGACTCGACCAAGACGCGAATTTTGGCTGATGCACCCGCCGCGCTGTCCAAAATTCGCACTTTGTAATCAGTCAGGTGAAACTCGCCAATGACAGGAAAGAAATTCGTTAACGCTTTACGCAATGCAGCATCCAAAGCGGATACAGGTCCGTTTCCTTCTGCCGCTTCGAGAATGTCTTGGCCGTTGACGGCGACCTTCACCGTTGCCAGCGAATCGGTTCCCGCACCTGCCATCGCCATTGTGCAGTGAACCTGAAAGCCCTTGACTTCAAAGAAGTTCTGCCGCTGTCCCAACGCTTCCCGCATTAGCAGGTCAAAGCTCGCTTCTGCCGCCTCAAACTGATAGCCTTCGTTCTCCAATGTCTTCAACCGCTGCAAAATTTGCCGACAGGCCGGATCTTGTTTATCCAAATTGATCCCAAAGCTGCGAGCTTTGACCAAAACATTGCTTAAACCTGCCTGATCAGAGATCACAATTCGCCGCTGATTGCCGATGCTTTCGGGGGCAATGTGTTCATAGGTAAGCGGATTGCGCTCGACCGCGCTGACGTGAATGCCGCCTTTGTGCGCGAAGGCTGACTGACCGACAAACGGCGCATGATCGTCCGGTGCGAGGTTAACAATTTCGCTGATCAAACGGCTTGATCCGGTGAGTTGGGCGAGTTGTTCATCCTGGACGCAGCGGTAGCCCAGCTTCAGTTGAAAGTTGGGAATTAGCGTACACAAATTCGCGTTCCCGCAGCGTTCGCCGTAGCCGTTGATTGTGCCTTGAACCATGCGAGCGCCTTCGAGAACAGCGGCGATCGCATTCGCCACCGCCGTCCCCGAATCATTGTGCGTATGGATGCCGATTTGTGGAGTCGGATGTTCATTGCTCACTGCTTGAACCACAGCTTTGACGATCGCGCTCACCTGATGCGGCAAAGTTCCGCCATTCGTGTCACAGAGGACGAGCCATTCTGCGCCGCCTCGGATTGCGGCTTTGAGCGTTTCGATCGCGTAGCTGGGATTCTGTTTGTAGCCGTCGAACCAGTGTTCGGCGTCGTAAATGACGCGGCGGTCTTGGCTGCGGAGGTAGGCGATCGAATCTTCGATCATCGCCAAATTTTCTTCCAGCGTTGTTTGCAGTCCTTCTGTGACATGCAGATCCCAGGATTTGCCGAACAGCGTCACCCAGCGCGTCCCTGCTGCGAGAATCGGCTGAAACATGGGATCTTCACTGGCCGATCGCCCCGGTCGGCGGGTCGAGCAAAAGGCGACGATCTCAGCTTGCGTCAGCGGCTCTTCGCGCAACTGCCAAAAAACTGCACATCTTTGGGATTGGCTCCCGGCCAGCCGCCTTCGATAAACGGCATTCCCAGGCGATCGAGTTGACGGGCAATTCGCAGCTTGTCTTCGATCGACAAAGACAATCCTTCGCGCTGAGCGCCATCGCGCAGCGTGGTGTCGTAGATCCAAAGCGGGGCAGCAGGCTCAGTCATAAGACGCTAAATCAATGAGATGAGGAAAATTGCTAAGCGAAATTTCGATCGCCATTAGATCACTTTAAGCTAGGCGCAGCGATCTTGTGATATTGAAAAGTTTTTCTTGGAGCCGATCGTTCATTCCGCCTTCAAAATCACAAGTTAATGCGAGTTTGATGACCGGATAGGCTGCGTTTTGATCGGTGGAAAGCCCCTAGATCCCCCAGAGTGGAGGACTTTGGAGGCCAGTCGATCTGATCCGCTAGACCACTCAGCAGCCAAGGGTTTCTCCTCACATGCGCTACTGGGTCTGCGAAGCACTCGCGCCCACAGACAAGCCTCAAAGTCCCCAATTTGCGGGATTCAGGGGCTGTCCCGATCGCCCCAACTTCGCGGATTTGCTTGATGGATGCAAACGCGATCGCCTATTCTATTCAATCACACGCTTTTGCGTGCGCTTTGCTGACTCAAAACC
>JAAUTJ010000278.1 GCA_012031475.1 Leptolyngbyaceae cyanobacterium SM1_3_5
ATTGATTTAGGGGGCTGCTTCGATCGCTGCGTTTAGATCGCTTCGAGGTTCTTTTCGCCTGTGCGGATGCGGATGATTTGCTCAACGGGCGAGATGAAGATCTTGCCGTCGCCAATTTCGCCTGTGCGAGCGGCCACCACGATTTTGTCTACAACCATATCCACCTGAGCGTCTTCGACGACAATTTCCACCTTGAGCTTTTGCAGAAATTCAACAGTGAATTCTGACCCGCGATAGCGCTCGGTTTGTCCTTTTTGGCGACCAAAGCCGCGCACTTCCGAAACCGTCATGCCCACAATGCCCGCATTGACGAGGGCAATTTTGACTTCATCCAGCTTAAAGGGACGAATAATTGCTTCAACCTTTTTCATAAACTGGCCTCACTCCTTCCATTAAACGATTCTGCCAATCAGTAGCATGAATGTTTCTAGCACCGCTGCCGATCGCAATTGAGTAGCACTAGATACATTCCATCTATCAGAAATTATCCCTTGATTCTGTCACGAGAACTGACGCCTGAAAAATCAAGAAATGCGGCTGAGGGCGATCGCTTAATAAAACAGCTAACGTTCATCGAACATCGCTCGATCGAACGTTACCGGATGGAGATGAATCAAATTTAGTAGTCCGTTTCTTCTTCGTACTCGACTACTTTTTTGCGTTCGGGCAAATTAATTTCTGGAGCTTGATAAGGCTTGGGGTTGTCGTCGTCTTGCCAAGGATCGTCGTTGCTCGCTTCCGGCTCCACTTCGGCCTGCTGATATTCCACGTAAGGAACTTCTTCCACGTCGTCTTCTGGTTCCGGCAGCGGAACCTGCCTGTACTGATAGTCGGCTTCGGCGTCGCCCCAGTTTTCTGCTTCGCGCTCGTCGTAGTAAACGGGTTCCGGTTCGGGCATTCGCTGGCGCAGCGGTTCGCGAATCGGGCGGCGATCGTCTTCGTAGGTGTCGTCGTCCCAGGTTTCCAGTTCGCGATCGCGCTCTCGGATCGGCGCTTGGAACGGCTTTGGCTCGACGCGCTGCCCGGTGCCAAGCTGATTCGCAGGCGAGGCAGGCATGACGTAGTAGTCGTCTTCGCCGTCGCGATCCCAAGGCGGGCGACCGATGCCCAGACGTTCAAGCAGTCCGACGGTAAGCTGCTGAAGTTTTTCCTCGGAGCCTTCAAACACAATCAGGCGATCGGGGCCGCTGCTGACCACTTCTTCGATCGAAGCTCGTAGGTGCTGACAACTTGGTCGGGGATTAGGGGAATTCCCAGCGAGGCGATCACGAGCGAGACAAGCTTGCCGTTGCTGGCGTTGAAGCGGAAGCCCCGGACTTTGCCCAAGAGTTCGCCCGTTTCGGTGATCACTTCGCAGTTGATTAAGGTGCTGTAGGCTTCGACATCGAGATCTTCTTCGACCGCTTCGCTGTCTTCGACCAAAACGACATCGCCAATTTGCCGAATGCTGCTGAGCAACATGATTTGTTGCGTACTGGAGAGAACGCCAGAGAGCATACTTTCGCGCAGACCCAAGGCGACGACTTCGCGGCGATCGATATCCACCCAAAGCTGACTAATCACGCCCAGCCGTCTCCCCCCTTCGCGGGTGATGACTTGGGTTCCCAAAAATTCTGACCGTTGACGAAGTTGTTCAGATGTCATTTTCGAGTCCTAACTCTCGAAGCGGGCTGAGGTATCCGATTTTTACAGCATTGATACCGCATCGATATCAATATTAATAGATATTCATGAATTCATACGGGAGCCTGTGCCCGCAAGTTGATTCCCAAAACCTGGGTGTATGCGCCGCGAGCTTGCGTCACGCCGATCGTGCGATCGGCAGATTCGATCATCGGACGACGCAGGCTGACGACGATAAACTGCGCCTGCTGCGCTTGGTGTCTGATCATTTTAGCCAATCGCTCGACGTTTGCCCCATCCAGGAACATATCGACCTCATCGAACGCGTAGAACGGCGAGGGACGATAGCGCTGGAGCGCAAAGATGAAGCTCAGTGCCGTCAAGGATTTTTCGCCTCCAGACATGGAAGCCAGACGGCGAACAGGTTTACCTTTGGGATGCGCCACAAGGTTGAGGCCGCTGGCGAACGGGTCTTGGGGATCATCAAGCTGCAAGTGTCCGTCTCCATCCGAGAGTTCGGCAAAGATCGCCTGAAAGTTTTCATTCACGGCATCAAATGCTTCTTTGAAGGCGATTTGGCGCAAAGTCGTAAAGTTTTCGATTCTTAGTAAAAGCTCAGTGCGCTCTTCTTCCAACGTGCCGAGCTTCTGACTGAGTTCATCCAGTCGAGCTTGAGTGCGATCGTACTCCTCCAACGCCAGCATATTCACAGGCTCCATCGCCTGAAGCCGCTTCTGAAGCGATCGCAACTCCTGCTGCAATTGCTCCAATCCCAAGTCTGGCGGCACGTCGGGCAGGGGATCGGGCAGTTCGGCCACTTTTATTGCAAGCTGTTCTTCCAGTTCTGCTAGCTGTTGGCGGCGAGCCTGCAAACTTTCCTGGAGTTTTTGCCGCTGCCGACTGCTGCTGCTGCTGCTGAGTTTGCTGATCCCGTAGCTGCCGTTCGGCTCGATCGCGCTCTTGTTTCTCCGCTGCCAAAGTCTGCTCAAGGACAGCGATCGCGGCTTTCGTCTTGACAATCTGATCGCCCACCTCGGCTTGCTGCTGCTGCAAGGTGGCCTGCTGGTTGTGCTGATTGGTTTGCAGCGATCGCAACTCCTGCACTTTCTGCTGAGCCGTCTGCACTTTTTCCTGCGATCGCTGCTGCTGCAAATCCAGGTCTTTCAGGCGCGATTCGGTGTTGCGGAGGGCAAGTTGGCGATCGCTCAGTTCGGTTTCCAGTTGCCGCAGTCGCGCTTGAATCTGCTGCCATTCGCTGTGGGCTTGGGACTGTTCCAGATCTGCGAGAATTTGGCGCTGCTGCTGGAGGTCAGTTTCGAGAGTGGGGAGCGATCGATTCAGTTCATTCAGCCGTTCTTGTGCCGTCGAGAGTTCTTGATTCTGCTGGCTTAACTGAGTCCGCAACTGCGCTTCTTGCGTCACAAGCTGGCGAATTTGCTGCTGTAGCTGTTCGCTGCGAAGCTGAATTTCGCGCTGCTGCTGGCGCGCTTCGTTGAGCGCTTGCGAGTGAGTTTTGACAGCGATCGAGGCTTTGGCGATCGCGCCTTCACAGCGTCCCAAGATGCGATCGAGTTCGTGCAGTCGATCGCGTAGCTGCATGGCTTCTGCCGATTCCGCCGGAGCGACCGTGCCAAATCGGAGCGATCCCGATCGACCCGATACGCTGCCTCCGGTCATGGCTCCACTGGTTTCGAGCAGTTCGCCGTCCATCGTGACGATGCGGTACTGTCCCATTTGGCGGCGGGCGGCTTCGATACCGTCAAAACCACTGTGCTGCCGAAAACGTAGGCGAAAATGTCGCGGTAGCGATCGTCACAGTCGATCAAGTTGGCGGCGTAGTCGATGAATCCCTGCGGGCGATTCCACTTGGAGACGGGGTTGAACTGCGGGGCGCGAATTTTGTTGAGCGGGAGGAAGGTGGCGCGTCCGGCGCGTTTGCGCTTGAGGAGTTCGATCGCGGCAGCGGCGATCCCGTCATCTTCAACCACCAAAAAGCCCAACCGTCCACCTGCGGCAATTTCCAGCGCAAGCTGATACTGCGAATCGACGCGCCCCAGTTGCGCTACCAGTCCGCAGATTCCCGGAATTCCGCCTCGATCAAAACTTGGGTTGCGCCTGCGCCCTGTGCTTCCTGAGTAGCCTGCCGCTGGGCTTCGAGTTTGTCAAGCTGGCGCTGTTTGTCGCGCTGTTCTTGCAAAAGTCGCGTTTGGGTTTCCTGCTGAATCTGCAATTCCTGTTCGGCTTGGGCAAGGGCAGCGGCAAGGCTCTGGACTTGGGCGATCGCCTCTCCCGCCTTCACCGCTTCGGCTTCCGTCTGCTTCTCGGCCAACGCCTGCACCACGTCGGTCAAGCTGGCCGACTGCGACTCGATGTTCTGCTGAAGCTGGCTCGATCGCTCCTGCAATCTGGCCTGTTCGGTGCGCTTTGGCTCGATCGATCGCAGCAGAGCCTCGATTTTTGGCGGAGGGCGGCTTGTTCTTGGACAGACTCATCGGAAGCAGAGGCGATCGCATCGGCATCGGCGCGGCTGCGATCGAGGCGTTCCTGTGCGGCTTTGCATTCCGCTTGACGTGCGCCGAGTTCGAGTTGCGCTTGCTGCCTTGTGGTGGCGAACTGGCTGATTTGCTGCTGGTGGTCGTGCAGTTCGCGATTTGTGCGATCGATTTGCGTGGTCGTCTCCTGCGCTGTCCAGTCGAGGTCTTGGGCTTGCCTTTGAAATGCTCGAAGTTCAGCTTCCCGCGTGGCAAGGGTCGATTGCAGTGCTAGCTGTTCCTCTTCACCCAAGGCTTTAACGCGCCGATTCAGTTCATCAAGGATCGTTGTGGACTGGACGATTTGGACGTTAAGCGTGTCAAGTTCCTGGTTGATTTGCGTAATGGCGGCGATGTCTTGATTGATTCCGGCTGTGATGCGATCGCGCTGCTGCTGCTGCATTCGCCACACCAAGACGCTTTCCCATTGCGATTTGTCCTGCAATTCTTGACGGAGGCGCTGATATTTTTCGGCTTTGAGGCGGTCTTGGGCGAGTCGATCGCGCTGCACGATCAGTTCTTTTTCAACAATGCGGAATTTTTCTTCATGCTCTTTGACCGCATCAAGCTTGTCTTTGGCCTGATGGATTTTGCGATCGAACGCGCCCACTCCGGCCAACTCATCAATAATTTCGCGCCGTTCACGCGGATTCATCGAAATGATGCTGGTGACATCGCCCTGCAATACGACGTTGTAGCCTTCCGGGTAGATGTGGAGGCGATGAAGCTGTTCGTGTAGATCGGTCAGCGTACAGGGTTCGCCGTTGATGTAGTAGTTGGAGGTGTAGGTTCCCTGCTGGGTGACGCGCAGCTTGCGGGTGACGCTCCATTCGTTCAGCTTCGGTTCGGGTGAATGGTGGCCGTTGCCGTTGCCGTTGCCATCACCGTTCCCATTTTCCATGGCCGTTACCGTTGCCGTTGCCGATCGCATCTTCCTCATCCGCTTCCGGCAAGTCTTCATCGAGGGCGAAGGTGACGGTGACGCTGGCTTCGACTGTGCGTCCGCGACTGCTTTGGTTTTGGTTGACCAGATCGGGGAGGCGATCGGCTCGCATTCCCTTGGAACTGGAGAGGCCGAGGGCAAACAGGAGCGCGTCGAGGATGTTGGATTTGCCGGAACCGTTGGGACCGGAAATCACGGTGAAACCGGGCAGCAAGGGAACTTGAGTCGTGCCGCCGAAGGATTTGAAGTGGGAAAGTTCGACGCGCTTGACGTACACGGAGCCTCTGAGGTAGGGGCGGTGGGACGCTTTAATACAAATATACTAGGTTAAGCGCCATTAACCAGTATTTTTAGCAGAAAAGGTGACTTTCTGCACGTTGATTTTGAAATTTGAGTTGTGGTTTTTGAAAAACATAGATCGCTTTTTGAATGCCTTTTGGGTGAATTAGAAGGTGGTTGGGAGTAGTAAGGACGATCGCAGTCCTAACCCAGTGAGGCAGGTGCTAACCCAACCCAGCCCTGCAAATTTTGCTGCTGCTCTAGGGTGGGAGTGGATACCGGAACAAGCTGATAGCGGCTCGATCGCCCCTCGGCCAGTTCGATCGAACCTGTGCGGAGTTCATCTTGATGGAAATAGGTGATTTCGATCGACTCCCCAATCTCGTAATTTTGGAGGCGATCGCTGATTTGGTCGGCGGTGACGCGCAGGTTATCGATCGCCAGCAGTTCATCTCCGGCGTCAATTCCAGCTTTTTGAGCAGGCGAATTCGACTCGACAAATTTAACGATTTCGCGTCCATTTTCAGATTTAACGATCATGCCTGTAAACGGCGGCAAGTTTTCTGTTTCTGCTTGCAGTTTGAGGCCAAATGGTTCTAAGTATTCATCGAATGGAAGCTCAGATGTGGTGTGCAGATAGCGATCGAAAAACTCGCTCAGATCGGTGTCGGCAACTTGTTCGATCGTCTGCTGCAACTGTTCGGGCGTGAAGCCAATTTCGTCTTTGCCAAACTGTTTCCACATCGATCGCATCACGTCATCGAACGATCGCTGATTGGCGGAGCGCGATCGAATCAGCAAATCGAGCAACAGCGTCACCATTTCGCCTTTCAAGTAATAGGAAATCTGCGAGTTATCGCTGTTGGCATCGCGACGATACAGCTTAATCCAGGCATCGAAACTCGATTCGGCTAAAGGCTGAACTTGGCGTCCGGGCGTGTTGAGATAGCGGGTAATTTCTTTACTCAATGCAGATAGCAACGCTTGAGCATCGTAGATGCCTGCGCGGAAGGGAATGTTCAAGTCATAAAAACTAGTTGTGCCCTCACTGAACCACAAAGAAGGCGTATAGTTTTCCTGGTCATAGTCGAATTTTTCCAACCCGATCGGACGGATGCGCTTGATATTCCATAAGTGAAAAATTCGTGAGCGACAAGCTGCATGAAGCGTGATATG